>NZ_CP030280.1:2662500-2912500 GCF_003287895.1 Blautia argi
TGATGATATATCGTTGAGGGAAAAAGAAGCACAGATAAAAAAAGACCTTAACGACGGTATCGACACAGTCGGTGGTAAAATGACAGTCTGCCAGCTTTATGACAAGAAGAACAGCCAAAGAAAGAACATCAAGAGGGCTACTGAAAAAGGACGACAGTATCTTATGAACGCTCTGAAAAATGACCCGTTGGGTATGAGGGCGATTGATACTGTTAAGCAGTCGGACGCTAAAGAATGGGCTATCAGAATGAGCGAAAAAGGATATGCCTATAAAACGATTGATAACTACAAGCGTTCCTTGAAAGCGTCATTTTACATGGCGATACAAGACGACTGTATCAGAAAGAACCCGTTTGAATTTAAGCTAAGTGATGTTCTGGAAGATGATACGGAGCAGAAAGTTATCCTTACACCAGAGCAGGAAGAACGCCTGCTTGCCTTTATGGAAAAGGACAAGATTTACAGCAAGTATTATGATGAGGTTGTGCTTCTGCTGGAAACGGGACTTCGTATTTCTGAATTTTGCGGATTGACGACGCATATTGATATGCAGAATAAAATACTCAATATAGACCACCAGTTATTGAAAGATAGCGAAATGGGCTACTATATTGAAACGCCAAAGACCAAAAATGGAAAACGGGAACTTCCATTGACAGAACGTGCTTATCAAGCAATCCAAAGAATACTAAAGAACAGAGGAAAAGCACAACCGCTGATTGTAGGTGGTTACAGCAATTTCCTATTCTTGAACCGTGAGGGCTTACCTAAAGTTGCAGGAAACTATGAGGGCATGGTGCGAGGACTGATTAAGAAGTATAACAAGTATCACACAGACAAGTTACCGAACATCACACCACATTCATTCCGACATACTTATTGTACGAATATGGCAAACAGAGGAATGAACCCAAACACCCTGCAATATCTCATGGGACACGCTAACATAACCATGACACTTGGCTATTACGCACACGGTACATTTCAATCTGCAAAAGCAGAGCTGGAAAGACTGGCTTGTTAATATCGGAGCTTATATTTACTACTCATTTACTACTTTTGGTTGCATTTTCATGCTGGTAAATGCCAGCTTATGCAAGGTATCTTCCAAAAAGAAAATACCGATAAAGCTCTAAAATACGGGATATATCGGCATTTACCAACTTATGAAAAGATAATCAGAAATTTAGTAAGTTTTTCTGTCAAAGATATATTTTCTTTTCCTTAAATAATTTCTGTAAACAATTCTTTTACCGCCGGATAAATCTTTGCAAATTTTCCATATTTCTCCTCATATTTTGCTGCCAGTTCCGGTTCCGGCTCTATGGTGTCAACAACCCTTACAATTCGTTCCGCTGCTTCCTCCACAGAAGCATATTCCCCATTTGCCACAGCTGCCAGCATGGCGCCGCCAAGAGCAGGTCCTTCCTCTGCTTCAATGACGTCCACCTTAATATTTAAAATATTGGCAATCATCTTTTTCCACAGCGGGCTTTTTGCACCGCCGCCGCAGATTTTTGTCCGCTCAATTTGAATGCCCAGCGCTTTTGCTACTTCAAAAGAATCCCGAATGGCAAATGCAACGCCTTCTAAAACAGCCTGGGTCATATCTGCTCTGGTGGTATCCATGGTAAGTCCGATAAAGGTACCTCTGGCGTCCGGATTGTTGTGAGGAGAACGCTCTCCCATAAGGTAGGGAAGGAAAAACACATGGTTTTCTCCCAGTTTTGTAATCTTTTCCTGCTCCTTTGCATAGTCCCCTGTACCGATAATCTCATCCAGCCACCATTTATTACAGGACGCTGCGCTTAACATGCAGCCCATGAGATGATAATTTCCGTCTGCATGTGCAAAAGCATGAAGGGCATTATGCGGATCCACGCCAAACGCTCTGCTGGAAATAAAAATAGTTCCGCTGGTTCCCAGAGAAATGTTACATCGCCCATCTCCCACAGTTCCGGTTCCCACAGCAGCTGCAGCATTGTCCCCTGCGCCTGCTGCGATTTTGCAGGAAGCAGGAAGCCCCAGTTCCTCTGCCAGCTCCGGCCTTAAGGTTCCCACGGTTTCATAGCTTTCAAAAAGCTTTGGCATCTGTTCTTCTGAAATGCCGCAGATATCCAGCATTTCTTTTGACCAACAGCGGTTTTTCACATCTAAAAGCAGCATACCTGAAGCATCAGACATATCACTGCAGTGTACTCCTGACAGTTTATATGCAAGATAATCCTTTGGCAGCATGATTTTTCTGATTCGTTTAAAGTTTTCCGGTTCATGCTCCCTTACCCAGAGGATTTTCGGGGCAGTAAAACCTGCAAAGGCAATATTCGCCGTATACTCTGACAGCTTTTCCCTGCCGATTACCTGGTTCAGGTACTCCGTTTCTTTACCTGTTCTTCCGTCGTTCCAGAGAATTGCTGGACGAATGACCTTGTCCTGTTCGTCCAGAATCACCAGGCCGTGCATCTGACCGCCAAAGCTGATACCTGCCACCTGGCTCTTGTCACACTCCGCAGTCAGCTCTTTGATACCTTCAAGGCTCTCTCTCCACCAGTCCTCCGGATTCTGCTCAGACCAGCCCGGGTGCGGAAAAGACAGGGGATATTCTCTGGAAACAATCTTCTGAATCCTGCCCTCTGCGTCCATTAACAGTAATTTTACCGCAGAAGTTCCCAAATCTACACCAATGTATAACATCTCTTTCTCCTCTTATGCAAATGGATTTTCTGTTGGATACAAAGTTCCCTTTGGCTGATTGTAATTGATTTCTTCCACTTCCACGCCCAGGTATTTGAATACCTCATACAGTGTTTTTCCAAAATGTCCGAAAGCCACAGCCCCGTGATGCGGGTAATTTTTCTCTACCAGCACATGGCGGTAGAAACGTCCCATTTCCGGAATTGCAAAGATTCCGATACCGCCAAAGCTCTGTGTAGCTACCGGCAATACCTCACCCTGTGCAATATAAGCGCGAAGCTTGCAGTCTGCGGTACTCTGCAAACGGTAGAAGGTAATATCTCCAGGGATAATATCTCCCTCTAATGTTCCCTGTGTTACTTCTTCCGGCAGAGTTCTTGCCATAATCATCTGATATTTCATGGAGCAGGCAGTCAGCTTGCTTGCTGCTGTATTTCCGCAATGGAAGCCCATAAAGGTTTCTCTCTGTGTATAATTGTATTTTCCTTTGATTTCATCATTGTAAATATAAGCCGGAACCGTGTTATTAATATCCAGCAAAGTTACTGTATCCTGACTGATAACCGTACCGATATACTCGCTTAAAGTTCCCCAGATATCCACTTCACAGGAAACCGGAATACCTCTGTCAGTAAGACGGCTATTTACATAACATGGTACAAATCCAAACTGTGTCTGGAATGCAGGCCAGCACTTTGTTGTCAGTGTCACATATTTTCTGCAGCCTTTATGTGCTTCTACCCAATCTAAAAGAGTAATTTCATACTGCGCCAGTTTTGGCAGAATTTCCGGTTTCATGTTTCCTTCGCCCAACTCTGTTTCCATTTCTTTTACCACATCTGGAATACGCGGGTCATCTGCATGCTTATGAAAGGCTTCAAATAAATCTAATTCTGAATTTTCTTCAATTTCCACACCTAAATCATACAGTCTTTTAATGGGTGCGTTACATGCCAGGAAGTTTGCAGGGCGTGGACCAAAGCTGATGATTTTCAGATTTCTCACTGCCACCAGAGCTCTTGCAATAGGTGCAAACTCATGAATCATTTCAGCAACTTCTTCAGCTGTTCCAACCGGATATTCCGGAATATACGCCTTTAAATTACGCAGCTTCAAGTTGTAACTTGCATTTAACATACCGCAGTAGGCATCGCCTCTGCCCTGTACCAGATTTCCCTCTTCGGCTGCTGCAACTACCATAGAAGGACCGTGGAATGCTTTCACCAGCATGGTTTCCTCTGTTTCCGGTCCGAAGTTTCCAAGATAAACCACCTGCGCATTACAACCAGCTTCTCTTAAATCCCTGGAAGCTTTCATCATATCCGTTTCGCTTTCCACAATAACCGGACATTCGTAAATTTCTCCGTTAAAATTTTTCTTATAAGCTTCTACCACTGCTTTTCTTCTGTTTTCAGACAAAGACATGGGGAAGCAGTCACGGCTTACTGCCACGATTCCTAATTTTAATTCCGGCATATTTGATAAATTCATAGTATTTTCCTCCCTGATTTTCTTATTTCCCGATTTAGTTCAGTCATTAAACTATATGTTTATGCTACCATTCCTTTTTCAAAAAATCAAGTTGTTTTTTTGAAAAATCCGTCGTAATTTTGTACAAAAAAAGAGGAGAAGCATAGGGCATATTTCCATGCTTTTCCTCCTTTTTTACAACTATTTTTCACTTCTTTTCCTGCAGCTTTAATGTAATATCCTTTTCAAAATATTTCTGTGAAAGCGCCTTTAAAGTCCCGTCCTTCCAAAGTTCCTGCAGATTCTTTTCCAATTCCCCTGCCATGGGATTTCCCTTTTTGGTAAAAATGGACAGTTCTGTATATTTTGTATCCCGTCCTGTCTTTTCCTGTACAGAGGAGATATCTGCATAAGGCATGGTATGAGAATAGTGTGTTTCATTCCACTGGGAAAGTCCTACACCAGAAATCACGCAGTCATACAGATCTGCATCCAGAGATTTTAAGAGATTTTCCTCTGAAGTGTCCACAATCTCCAGTTCCAGTCCCATTTTTTCTGCCAGCTTTCCTGCCAGTTCTGCCTCAAATCCCTCCGGCTTGCTGGTTTCCTCTGACAGGTAACACAGAGAAGGCAACTGCAGATACATGCCCACCTTCAGCTTCCCGTTTTCCAAAGGTTCTGCCTTTCCCCCCGGAAACCGGCAGCCTGCCAGAAATAAAATCAGTATTCCCGACCAAATCCATAAACTTCTCTTTTCTATACAAAACAGCCTGTTTTTTATATTCTTCTGATTTTTCATATACTTTCATTCCCGCTTTGTCTGTTTTCTGTAGTTTCTCCAGACCACCATACCATGGAAAGAAAGGATTTGTCAATCCATACAGCATACTCTTTCTTTTACCAGTAGCTTTCCCACTCCGGCTTCAGCACTCTGTAGAGAGCCTCCATATAAAAATAATCGCCCCAGATCACGCATTCATTCACACCTGCCTCTGTACAGGTGTTATACGGACTTTTCTTAGAATACGTTCCGCACAGAAGCTGACCATTGCTTTCTTTTGGACTTTTCACCCCGTATTTGTCTACCATCTGTTTCAAAATTTTCAGTGCAATGGATTTGTAATATGCCCCCTCTTCCGCATTCATATATTTACTCATTTCCAGCATACCGCAGGCTGCAATCACTGCGGAAGAAGAATCTCGCGGTTCCTCATCTCCTGTACCAAATTCCAAATCCCAGTACGGACACAAATCCTCTGGCAGATGTTCCAGAAAATATCCGGTCACCCTTCTGAAATATGCAATATATTCCTCCCGCTTTGTGTAACGATATCCCACGGCTGTTCCATATACGCCCCAGGCCTGTCCCCTCGCCCAGGCAGAACCGTCGCGATACCCCTGACAGGTTGCCCCATGGTCCGGTTCTCCTGTTTCCGGATTCATGAAAAAGGTGTGCCAGGTAGAATTATCCTCGCGAATCACATTTGCAAGGGCTGTATGGATATGCTTTTCTGCAATTTCTCTGTACCCGTCAATTTTTGTTTCTTCATACGCCCAGTACAACAGCGGTAAGTTCAGCAGGCAGTCAATAATAAAAACGGTAATTATCCGGGGCTCCCATTTCTCCCCATGCCTGAAGAAACTCCCCTTTTGGCTGATAGCGGCTGATTAAATTGTCCGCTGCCGCCAAAGCCGCCTGTTTTGCCATTTCCATTCCTGTCAGTTTATATGCTGCCACACAGGACAGGCTGTAAAGAAATCCCATATCATGGTGGTCTACGTCAATTCTCTGTTGAATGCGATTCAGGAAAGATTCCACCTGAATTTTCCCGGCATTTTTCAGTCTTTTTCTCTCCTCTCCCGTCTTTGCATTTTCATAGGAAAGCCAGATTTCTCCTGTCCAGAAGCCGGTTGTCCATTCTACGTTTTCTCCTGGTTTGTAGAAATTTCCAAAGCTGTTTGGTCCCGGAAAAGCTTCCGTAAATTCCGGAAGATTTCTGATTACCTGTTCCACTGCAAACTGCATTGCCTGCTCAATCTCTGTTTTCTCAGCCTCCGGATAAGTTTCCAGGGCTTTTATCTCTATCCATTTCTTTTCTGTACTCATTTATAGGTTCTCCCATCTTTCTTTCAAAAAATATGCCGCCTGTTTTGGTCTTCTCTCTCTTGTAAAGATTCCCTTTTTATTGCCGTCTACCCGTTTGATGTTTTCCGCTGTTGCAAAATCAGCAAACACCCACACATGTTCTCCCGTAATATAAGGAAGAGAATCAAAGACCTCTCCGTACGCTTTCATAAAAGCTGTCTGATATTCTTCTGTAAACAATCTGGCGTTTATGTCATGCAGACCTGCAATGGTATCTGCCCCATATTCTCCCAGCATCATCGGCTTATCCGGACATCTTTTATGAAATCCTTCCAGTTCTGCCTTTAACTTTGCCGCAGCTCCTCTTAAATTTCCTTCTGTATCATACCAGCCCCGATAGCGGTTCAGCATTAAAAAGTCGCACAGTTCTGCTACCTTACAGGTATCCGGCGCAGAACCTTCATAAGTTACAATGGTTACAGGACGATGCTGTACATCTTTCTCTTTTGTAAGTCTTACCAGAGGTTCAAAATATTCCTTTGCCCCCTCTTCCTGACTTGCCGGTTCGTTTGCCACAGACCAGGCAATGACACAGGGGTGGTTCTTGTCCCTTGCCACTAAGTCTTCCATAACCTCTCTGTGATGCTGGGCAGTTTCCAGTGTCTGCCAGGTCCCTTTTGGATTCCCACCTAAAAGTCCTGTTGCTGTAAATCCGGTATTCAGCCCCACAGCCGGTGCCTCGTCAATGACCAGAATCCCCATTTTATCGCAGAGCTGCATCATCTCCTCACTGTTCGGATAATGGCTGGTACGAAAAGAGTTTGCATGGATCCACTTCAAAAGCCCCAAATCCTTTGTCATAAGAGCAAGGTCGGTTCCTCTGCCCCGTGTTCCTCCCTCTTCGTGTTTCCCAAAGCCTTTTAAATAAACAGGCTCTCCATTTAACAGAATTCTGCAGTTTTCAATGGATATTTCACGGAAGCCAAAGGTTTCTGTATAAGCGTCTTCTATAGCTTCTCCTGTTTTTAAGCGTACTTCCAGCTGGTACAGGTTTGGTTCTTTTACTGACCAGAGCTTCACGTTTTCAATCTTTCCGCTGCCGCTTTTCCCGCTTCCCTCATACACACACGCCCCGTTCATTTCCAGAACGCGTACCTGCACCTCTGCATTTTCCTCTTCCTCCCCGGATACTTCTATGTCCCAGGCAAAGCTGCCGTCTTTTTTCCCTGAAACCGTAATATCTCTGATATAAACCACAGGCGTTGTATACAGCCACACAGGACGCATAATCCCCGTATAATTATAGAAATCAAAATTGGGAAGATTCACGGTTCTCGGCTCAAGCCCGGGAAATTCTTCTGTTACCATTCTTCCGCAGGGCAAGGTGGAATAATCTACAATGTTGTTCACAAAAACGGTCAGAAGATTCTCTCCAACCACTGCCTGTTCTGCAATTTCAAAAGAAAAGGGCAGAAATCCTCCCTTATGTTCTCCCAGTCGTTTTCCGTTCAGGTACACCTCTGCCTGATGTGTCACGCTCCCGAATCGCAGTACCAGCCGCCCCTTTTTCATAGACTCTGTTACCGTAAACGTTCTCTGATAAACCATTTCCCCCACATGGTCTGCAAAGTCTTTTTCCGGATAAATATCATTATAAGAGGACGGTACCGGCATGGCTCTGCCCCCTGTCAGATGCAATCCCGCATGTTCTCTTTCCGTTCCTGTTTTCTCCAGAAGTTTGAAATCCCAGATTCCGTTTAAATCAAATACCATTCTTCCTGATGACATTCTTGGATATAACATAGTTTTACGCACTCCTTTCTCTGCGATGCTTCAAAAGCCCTGCCGGAGCAATCAGATCTTACACTTTCATTGTCCAACAGGGCTTTCTTTTCTGTTTTACTTTATCAGCCTTTAATACCGCTGCTTGCAATTCCCTGGACAAACTGTTTCTGTCCAATCAGGAAAATCAGCAGCACCGGAATCAATGCCAGCACAGATACGGCCATAACCAGACCATACTCTGTGGAATACTGTCCGATAAACATCTTAATACCAAGCTGAATGGTCTTGTTTGTTTCTGTATTAAAATAAATCATCGGTCCCATATAATCGTTCCAGATAGTTACAAAAGTAAAGATAATCAGTGTTGTCGCTGACGCTTTACTAAGAGGTAATACAATTTTACCATAAATGCCGTATTCTGACAAACCGTCTATTCTGGCTGCTTCCAGAAGTTCGTCCGGAATGGAGATAAATGCCTGACGCATTAAAAATACACCAAAAGCATTAAAGCTCTGCATCAGAATATAACCGATATGTGTATCTACCAGATGCAGGCTGTTCATCAGAGAATACTGCGGAAGCATGTATACCTGCCACGGAATTGCCATGGTTGCCACATAGAGCATAAAGAGAACATCGCGTCCCTTAAATTTACATTTTGCAAATCCATAAGCTGCAAAACTGGAAGTAATGACCTGAATAATGGTAATAATAACGGTCAGTTTTACAGAATTAAACGTAAAGGTTAAAAGAGGAATCTTTTCCCATACTTTTGTATAATTGCTCCACTGCGGGTCAGAAGGAATCCATTTGATAGGAACAGAAAACACATCACTGTCCAGCTTCAAAGAAGAAGATACCATCCAAATCAAAGGTGTCAGGGTAATCACGGTCAAAGCAATAAGCAGGATATAGAGAAGCGCTCTTTTTACCGGGTTTTTCTTTTTTACCATATCTCTATCCTCCTTAATAATTTACAACTTTCTTCTCTGCCTTAAACTGGAACGCAGTAAGAAGAGCAACAATCACAAACAGAATCATAGCCGCTGCAGATGATTTTCCATAATCCCAGGAAATAAACGCCTGGTTATAGATATACTGTGAAATCATGGTAGAAGAAGTTCCGGGACCACCGTTTGTCATCAGCCATACCAGGTCAAAGACCTTAAAGGAGTTAATGACTAACATCATAACAACAAAGAAGGTACTGGGGCTTAACAGAGGCCATGTAATTTTCCAGAAACGGCTCCAGCCTTTTACACCATCTAATTCTGCCGCCTCATAAAGGCTTGGGTCAATGCTTTGCAGACCTGACAGATAAATAATCATAAAGTATCCCATGTTTCTCCACACGTTTACAATAATCAAACCGGGAATTACCCATGTGGTAGATGCTAACCAACCCGGAGGATTGGATATACCAATGGCTTTTAAAAATTCGTTTACCGGTCCGTATTCCGGCTGAAGCATTGCGTTAAATACAACGGATACAGCCACAACAGAAGCTACATAAGGGAAAAACAGCGCACTTCTGAAAAATCCTCTTCCCTTCATCTTCTGGTTTAACAGAAGAGCAAGAGCAAGAGATGCTATCATAGAAAACAAAACAGTAAAGATTGAGAAATATGCGGTCTGCCAGATTGCGCTGACAAAGACTCTGTCTTTAAAAATATTGATAAAGTTTTCAAGCCCTGCAAACTTCATCTCTGTAAATCCGTCCCAATCAGAAAAGCTCAACGCCAGAGAAAACATTACCGGAATAAAAATAAAGATAAAAAAGCCAATAAAGTTTGGCAGAATAAAAGAATATCCTACCAGATTCTGACGAATTGTACGGGAAACACCTTTTTGTTTCTTGGATTTTGTTTCCATTCTTTCTCCTTTCCTATTTCATTCCCGGCTTACCGGATAATGACAGTTATTCTAAAACATCTATAACACTCTGAACATAAAATGGGCGGCGGTTCAACCCGACGCCCATAAAATCTCTCTTTATTCACCCTGGATTTCTTTTGCTCGGTCTCCCATTTCTCCCAATACATCATCAATTGGTTTTTCTTTAATCATAATCAGAGAATGTTCTTCTGAAAGCATCTGATTAATTTCTGCTGATTTGGAATCAATTGGTCTGTCAAGAACAATGTTTGTTGTCTTTAAAGCTTCTGCTGCTCCTTCCGGCATACCTTCTTTTCCGGCGATTGTTTCCAGTGTTGTATCGTCCTGATAAGCCGGCATCTGTCCTCTTTCAATCTGAGCGGCTGCGCCTGTTTCACCTGTTGCATATTTTTACAAATTCCCATGCTTCTTCTTTGTGTTTGGAGTTTGCATTAATTGCCATCGGTGTTGTAGAACCAACTGTATTTCCTGCCTCAACGCCTTCCGGGTGCGGCAAAGTTGCGATTCCCCAGTTTACATCAGTTTCTCCTGCTTCTGCCTTTGTAATCATCATTGTGGAGAACCATGTTCCCATAGGAAGTGTTGCTACTGTTCCCTGCTGGAATGGAGATGCATATGCAATGTTACCTGTCTTTAAGGTTGAATAATCCATAATGGTTCCTGCGTCCTGCATTCTCAGAGCCATTTCATAATATGGTTTCATAAAGCTGTAATCCGGTCCCAGAATCGTGTTTTTGCCGTCCTGGATTGCCCAGTTTTCCACACATGCCTGCCATGTATGAAGATATCCGCCGTAAACTTTGTTGTTGCCTTCTCCGCTGGTCAGCTTTGTACACATTTCTTCCCATTCGTCCCAGGTCATATCATTGGAAGGATATTCTACATTTGCCGCATCAAAAATATCTTTGTTGTAATACAGCACATAATAATCTGATTTAAACGGAAGCGCTACCTGCTTTCCATCTAAGTTGAAATCATCATAGGAAATATATTTGGAAGTATCCAGTCCGTCCTTTTCAATATAAGATGTCAAATCTTCCAGCTGTCCTTTTTCTGCAAAAGAAGGGGTGGAATCCGCATCTTTTATGTAAACGATATCACAATCATTTCCCCCGTTCAGCATGGTAGATAATTTATTCATGTAATCTGCTGCCGCTACATCTACCATATTAATTTTAATGTTCGGGTTCTCTTTTTCAAAACCTTTGATAATGTCTTCCAGATACAGGTTCTGTGCGGAATCCCATACCGGAAAAGTCAGTGTTACTTTTTCGTCCTTTTTGCCATCTCCTGACGCTTCTTTGGAATCGCTTCCTCCGCAGCCTGCCAAAAGAGTAGTTGCAGCCATTGTTGATACCAGTCCGAATGCGACTGTCTTTAAAAATTTCCTCTTCATCTCATTTCCTCCTAAGACCCTTTGTTCTGCATTCATGAATGTGAATTTTCTTTTTTCATCTGCCCTTCATTATACAGGTCTGTATTCGGAAATAAAATTAAGAATTATAAAAAACAGTTGTAAATTTTTTAACTTTCCTCATTTAGACGATTACTTTTTTTCACTTCTTGTATTTTTTTCTCCTCTGCACGCTTCTGATAGTCGGTTGGCGGCATTCCGATATACTTGCGAAATACCTTTGAAAAGTAATAAGCGTTTTCGTATCCCAGTCTGTAGGCAATTTCCATGACCATCATTTTTTTCTCTTTCCAACAGATGACAGGCATATTCCATTTTGGTTCTGTTTACAAAATCCACAAAGCTCTGCTTATATTCTCTCTTAAAAATTGTAGACAGATATCCTGCGGAAACCCCTACATATTCTGCCGTTTCCTGTAAATTAATACAGTCTTCCACATGCTCGGTCACATATTTTCTCGCCTTTTCAGCCAGGGGATTGCCCGGCATATCTCCGTTTCCTATGACGTCATCAAGGGTATTTCTCAGCATTTCCAGCCACGCAAGCACCTGTTTTCTGGTACTGATACGTTCTATCACGCCTATACTGCTCACTCTTTCATAGTTGCCGGTTTCCATAATACCAAATTTAGCAAGGGCAGACGATGCTTCCCGATTCAGTTCATTCAAAAGCCAAATGGCCTGACTTTTTTGATGCACTGTGGTTTTAATTCTCCCCACTGCCTTATCCATCAGAGCGTGAATCCCTGTGAGATTTTTCTGCACGATTTCATGGTAAAGCTCAGAACCGATTCCTTTCAGACCCAAAGGTTCATAGTCCAGCTCTTTCCTGCTTCCGCTCTGTTCCATGCCCAGATAATACTGCTCAAACAAAGCTCTGCATTCCTCTGCACATAAAGCCAGCTCTTCATAGCCGTTATAGACTTCTGTAGGAAAAATATGGCATTCGGTCTGTGTTACATTTTTCACCACACTGGAAAGCTTCCGGCCAAACATTTCCTTTTTCTGCTCCCAGGTGCCTTCTTTTCCTCTGTAGATATTCCAGACAAACAACACAATGGAACGCATTCCTCCAACGTCCAGCAAAAAGTAGGAATTTCCAAAAATATTCTCTGCTACCTTGCCTACCATTTCTCTCAGAAGATCCATCTTTTTGTTTTTTTTCTTCTTTTTCCCCGGCCTCTTCCCCGGAAACCGTAAATTCAAAGGGTATATAAAAATATCCGTAATCAGAGAGCACCCCGGAATCTTTTAAGATTTCAATATAGGCTTCCCTCTGTTTTCCCCCTCTGAAAAACACAGCCTCCTGAATAACTTTGCTGACTACCTTTCTCTGCTCATCAAATTTTAAGTGATTTGCCGCGTCTGCTACGGTGCGATACGTGCGGGTTCCCCTCTCTTTTTTTGCCCGGCTGATGACTTCTTCCAATCTGGAAGCTTCCAGCCTGCTCTTCACCAGATAGTCGATAGCCCTGTATTTCATTGCCTGCCGTGCAAGTTCAAATTCTTCCAGGTTTGTCAGAACAATGAACACAATATCCGGGAACTCCTCATTTACTGTTTTCATCAATGTAATCCCGTCCATTACAGGCATGTTAAGATCTACCAGCACAATATCAACCGGCATTCTCCGTATCTGTTCCAGAGCATCTTGTCCGTTTCTGGCTGTTGCAACAAGCTCGCAGTCATTTTTTTCCCAATCCAGCAAAGACTTAATCCCTGACAGAATAATGGTTTCATCATCTACAATCATTACTTTATACATCATCATCTTCTCCTGTGTCCTTTGGAATATGTATGGTTACTCTTGCAAATTTTCCTTTCTCTCCCTCATAAATAAGCCCATAGTCCTCTCCATAGGTCATTCGGAGCCGTTCATCTACATTCATAATCCCAATGCCGCTTAATGCATTTTTATTTTTATCTCCGCCTGTTCTTACAAGCTTTTGAAACTCTTCTTTGTCAATACCAATTCCATTATCTTCCACAGAAACATATAAATCTGTTTTTGTTTCACGCACAAAAATCTTTACCTCTCCATAAGTGCCGCTGGGTACAATTCCATGTAAAATTGCATTTTCAATAATCGGCTGCATAGACATTTTCACAATTTGATAATCCAGATATTTTTCCGGCACATCACATACATAATCAAAAATTTCCATATAGCGAACCTGCTGAAGCCTGACATAATCTTCCACAAGAGATAATTCTTCACGCAGAGAAATTTTATCCCCCACACCCTTTGCCATATTTCGCAAAAGTTCTTCAAGGCTCATAACTGTGTCTGCAATATTTTCCGCGTCCTGGAAGACAGCCATCCACCGGATAGAATCCAGTGTATTATATAAAAAATGGGGATTTATCTGTGCCTGAAGGGCATTCATCTCTAATCTCTGTTTTTGTTCATACATTTTCTTCTGCTGCTCCATCAGAAGGTTCATATGCTGTACCAGCATATTGAAAGCCTTTCCAATATCTGCAACCTCATCTTCCCCCTCTTCAATAGAAGAATCTACCCAAAGGTTCTTTTTATCTGACAGACTGCTGATATGCTGACTCAAATGGCGCAAAGGCTTCGTAATCTTTGTGGAAACCAGTCTGGATACCGTGACACCAATACTGAGAGCCAGTGCCAGAGTCACTAAAAATACGGAAATAATACGCATCATATCCTGGGAATACAGGCTTTCCCCAGACATTACATTCAGCGTAATGGCAAAAGGCTCATATACCAGTGTGTTTAAATGATAACTTCCTTCCTTCTGCTTTCCATATACCTCCCGGCAATGCTCAGAAGAACACCATTCCCAATTCTCATTTTCTCTGTCTGCAATCACAATGTTTGCAGAACCTTCATAAGGACGAAGCAGCTCTGCAAAGATCTGTGTATTTAATTCCATATAAATATAACTGTTTTCTGCCGAATCCAGAGGATATACATAGACCAGTCTTATTTCCCCCTGGTCTACCACGGACTCTGCCAGACCAATCCGCGCCTTGCCCTCTGCTTTTTTCTCGAATATTTTATTTGCAAAAATATCTTTTGCGGGTATGAACCTTGGAAGAGGAGTGACTGAAATCTGTCCTCCGTTTTTATTCAACAGAATCATATGGTTCAAATATTCATTTACACTGCTGCTCTCCAAAGAGGCTGTAAGACTCTTCTGCGCACTCAGCGCATATTTTTTCTTTTCTATGGTGTCAAATCCGGAACCATTCAACGCCCATTTTACACTAAAGCTGCTCTCTGCCCTCAATGCCAGCACATCTAAGGCCTCTTTCATATCTTCCATTTGTGAATCCAAAACCGATAAATATTCTTTTTCAATGGTTTCCTTTTTCTGCATTAGCTGATAGCCCAGAATCACACTGATAATAACATTTGTTATCAAACAAAACACCACCACCGGAACCAGGATTCCCCAAAGTACTTTTGCCTGAAATTTACTGCTTCTTCGTCTTTTTTCTCTCCCCTTCATCTTGCCTGTCCTTTATTCCATAATTTCTTTTTCTATTATACAATACCTCCTCCCCTGTAAACAATCCTAATTCTTCCGAATATTTAGGCAAAAAAATTATGGCTGGTAAATATCCATATATTCCAACAAACTTCCGTTGCCCTCAAAAGCCGGAAAGAGGAAGCCACCTGCCGGTCTGCCCGGTTCATAATCCCCGGATACGGGACAAAGGGTACAGATTAAATATTCATAAGTCTGTTCCGACTCCCCCAGACGGGCATGATCCGTCCCCTTTGCAGGGATATCATATCGGTCATGGAACAGGTAAATGGCATAATCCTGTGAAAAGTGGCAGTCTTCTATCACTCTTTCATAAAAAATATCCAGAAGCGCATCGTTTTTCAGCCCGCAGTCCCGGATTGCCCACAGAAGCTGCCATAAACCGTCTTTCCCTCTCTCCTTTTCCGAAAATTTGCGCCGCTTTAATTCCTCGTTGGTTTTTGCAAAGGGAATTGCTTTGGCTATCGCCAGATTTTTCTCCTTATCTTTTGGGGATAATTTCAAAAAATCCGTGTTAAAAGTTCCGTCTATAAATCCGTCCCTGTCCACATAACACCCTGCTATTCTGGTTATGGACGTGCGCTTTGGCGTCATACGCCTGGTCAGCAGCAGCATATCTTCTCTGTTTATTTCCATGATGTTGTTCTCTCCTATCGTGTTTTATCCATTTTAATATATCATTTCCGTAAAAACAATCTGAATTTTTCTCACTCTTGTAAAAGATTTTCCGCAATGGTATGATAGACGTAGAAAACATAAGAAGAAAGGCTGGCAAATGAAAAACTGGAATGATAAACCATACCATTCTTTTGATTATATGTTAAAAGAACGCTTTCATGGCAAAGTATACAAGGTTGCCCTAAACGGAGGCATGACCTGCCCCAACCGGGACGGAACCCTTGGAAATCGGGGCTGTATTTTCTGCAGCGCAGGGGGCTCCGGAGATTTTGCAGGAAATCGGCAGGACGGTATTACCGAACAGATAGAAAAGCAGATAGCAAGTATCCGTAAAAAGCGAAATGCAGACCGTTTTATCGCCTATTTTCAGGCCTATACCAACACCTATGCCCCTGTGGAATACTTAAGAAAAATCTATACAGAGGCTATTTCCCACCCGAACGTGGTTGCCGTTTCTATCGGAACCCGCCCGGATTGTCTGGGTGAAGAAGTGTTAGACCTTTTAGAAGAATTAAACCACATCAAGCCTGTATGGGTAGAACTGGGACTGCAGAGCATACATGAGAAAACTGCCCGATATATTCGCCGGGGCTATCCCCTGTCCTGTTTCAATACAGCGGTGAAAAACTTAAGAGAACGGAATCTGGAAGTCATTGTACACACCATTTTGGGACTTCCCTATGAAACAAAAGAAGACATTCTGGCTACTATGGAATATTTAAACCATATGGACATTCAGGGAATTAAACTGCAGCTTCTCCATGTGTTAAAAGGCACGGATCTGGCAGAAGATTATCTTGCCGGAAAATTTCAGGTATATTCCATGGAAGAGTATCTGGATTTGCTCATAGACTGTCTGGAGCATCTATCCCCTGATATGGTCATTCACCGCCTGACCGGGGACGGACCAAAAGAACTGCTTCTTGCCCCTTTATGGAGCAGTGCAAAGCGAACGGTATTAAATACCCTGCATCAGGAATGCAAAGCCAGAAATTCCTATCAGGGAAAACAATATAAGGAGGATTAAAACATGTCGGAACCTCTTACACTTTACAAGCTGATTATTCTGTATATGCTGGAAAAGGTGGACTTTCCACTGACCAATGCCCAGATTTC
This sequence comes from Blautia argi, assembly GCF_003287895.1. Taxonomy (NCBI): domain Bacteria; kingdom Bacillati; phylum Bacillota; class Clostridia; order Lachnospirales; family Lachnospiraceae; genus Blautia; species Blautia argi. Next base: position 2,679,161 of record NZ_CP030280.1, read on the forward strand.
CGGATTTGTGCTGGACAAGGGCTACACCAACTATTTCCACCTGCAGCAGGCCATTTCGGAACTCATTGACTCTAATCTCATTGAAGCCAAAACAATCCGAAATTCCTCTTACTTCCAGATTACAGAGCAGGGAGAACAAACCCTTTCCTATTTTGGAGATCAGATTTCAGATGGCATCAAAGCCGATATTTCTGTTTTCTTTCAGGAAAATATTATACAGATGCGAGAAGAGTTGTCTGCCATTGCAGATTATTATAAGGGAGAAGAAGGGGGCTGGCAGGTGCGCTGCCGCCTGAAAAAAAGGGACTTCCCCATGGTGGACTTAACCATTGCTGTCCCCACAGAAGAAGCCGCCTCTGCTGTATGTATGAACTGGAAGGATAAAAGCCAGGATATCTATGAAAATCTGATTGAACTGCTTTTATAAAGGCTGCCTATTTGGGCAGCCCTTCCAGTAAAAGTTTTGTATAGGGGGAACGGGGATTTGCAAAAAGCGCTTCTGTTTCCTGCTCCTCCTCTATTTTCCCGTCTTTCATAACCAGAACCCGGTCACACATCTGATAAATCACATTTAAATCATGGGAAATAAATAAAATGGACAAACCCAGTTCTTCCTGAAGCTGCACCATAAGTTCCATAATCTGTTTCTGTATGGTAACGTCCAATGCCGATACCGGTTCATCTGCAATGAGAAACTTTGTCCCCTGTATGAGAGCTGCAGCAATGCTCACTCTCTGTCTTTGCCCTCCGCTTAATTCTCCAGGATAGCGTTTTAGCTGTTCTCTGGTAAGTCCTACCTTTTCCCCCATGGCAAGCACCCTTTCTCTTCGTTCCTTTTTGGAAACTTTCTGCATACGAAGAGGCTCCTCCAGAATCCACTCTACTTTTTTACAGGGGTTTAAAGAGGAAAAAGGGTCCTGGAAAATCATCTGCGGACGTTTGGTATAATGGACAATCTCTCCTTTTTCGGTTTTTACAAATCCCAGAATGGCTTTGGAGAGTGTGGACTTTCCGCAGCCGCTCTCTCCCACCAGTCCCAGAATTTCATTTTCCCGCACCTCAAAGCTGATATCCTTTAACACTTCTTTCTGGTGTTTCCCTTCCTTATAGGAAACACAGACCTGCTTTACTTCCAACACATTTTTCACTGTGCGCCACCGCCTTTTCTTCTTCGCAGAGATTTTCCTCTGGTGGGAACTGCCTCCAGCAGCTTTTTGGTATATTCCTTTTGGGGATTTTTAAAAATCTCTTCCACTGCGCCCATTTCCTCGATTTTTCCCTGATTCATAACAATCACCCTGTGACAAAGACGGCGTACGACGCTTAAATCATGGGAGATAAACAAAATTCCTGTGCGATGTTTTGCATTGATTTTTCCAAGCAGCTTTAAAATCTGAGTCTGTACCGTTACGTCCAGAGCTGTGGTAGGCTCGTCTGCAATCAAGAGCTTCGGCTCTGTTACCAGAGCCGCAGCAATCATAACCCTTTGACGCATACCACCGGAAAGCTGATGGGGATACTTCTCATACAGCTCTTCCACCTCAGAAAGTTCCACCTCCTGCAGCATCTGGAGCGCCCGGGCTTTGCTCTCCTCCTTTGTACAAGAGGTATGCAGCCGCAGACTTTCCTCTACCTGCTTTCCCACCGTCAATACAGGATTTAGGGAAGTCATGGGCTCCTGGAAAATCATGCTGATATCCTTTCCCCTGATTTCTTCCATTTCTTTTTGGGAAAGCTCTGCCAGATTCTTTCCCTCAAAGAAAATCTCCCCCTGCGAAATTTCTTCATGGTGTTTTAAAAGTCCCGGAATTGAAAGAGCGGTCTGGGTTTTACCGGAACCGGATTCCCCTACAAGCCCCAGAATTTCCCCCTCTTTCATGGAAAAGGAAATATCCCTTACCACCTCAAGAGGCGGTTCTGTGTCATAAAAAGTCAGATGCAGATTTCGCACTTCCAGTAAATTCATATTATCGCCCGCCTTTCTTTAAAAGTCCGTCACTTAAAAGGGAAAAGCCCAATGCCAGCAGAATAATGGCAAGTCCCGGAAACAGCACGCACCAGGGAGCGCTCATAAGATATGTCTGCGCCTCGGACAGCATTCTTCCAAGAGAAGCGTCCGGCGGCTGCACACCGATTCCCAGATAACTCATGCCCGCTTCTGCCAGCACCGCATTATTAAAGCCAATGGCTGCCATGGAAAGCACAGCAGGCAGGGTATTGGGAAAAATATGCACAAACATAATCCGCAGATGGGATACCCCCATAAGCCGGGCGCTTTTTACATAATCCATTTCCCTTTGCGCCAGAAATTCCCCTCTGGTAATCCTGGCAAAACTGGGGATAAACACCACAGAAAGCGCCAGTATCACATTGTACTTGCCCGGTCCCAAAATGCTGATAAACACCAGTGCCAAAAGGATATGGGGAAAGGAAAACACCGCGTCATTAAACCGCATCAGCACCTCGTCTGCCCAGCCTCCGAAATACCCGGTAAAAGCACCGATAAAAATACCAATGCCGCCTCCAAGAGCCACTGTAGCTATAGCAACCAGAAAAGTGGTTCCCGTGCCTTTCATCACCCTGCTGAAAATATCCCGCCCGAAATGGTCACACCCGAAAAGATGGGTTCCCTGGGGCGGTGCAAATTTGGCTACGCCGTTCATGGCGTCCGGGTCATAGGGCGTATAAAAGCACCCCACAAGGAGAAATACCAGCATGAAAAGGGCGATAGCACTGCCCAAAATCAGGTTATAATTTTTCTGTTTTTTCTTCATGTTTCCCTCCCTATTCTCTGACTCTGATACGCGGGTCAATTCTGCCATACAATAAATCCACAGCAAAATTAATCACAACCACCATTCCTGCCACCAGAACCAGAATACCCAGCACCACCGGATAATCTCTATTTGAAATAGAAGAAATCAACAGACTTCCCATACCCGGAATGGTAAAAACCTGCTCGATAATCATACTGTTCGCCATAATATCTGCAATGGTCATACCCCAGAAGGTGAGTACCGGAATCAGAGCATTTTTCAGCACATGGCGGTACAGCACACGGGTTTTCGTATTTCCTCTTGCGAAGGCAGTCCGGACATAATCAGACTCCATCTGAGAAAGCACAGAACTTCGCAGCATTTTTACCCCCATGGCACACCGGGGCAGGGCGATGGCAGCACAGGGAGCAATGAGATATCCCAAGAATCCTACAAAATCCTCAGAAGCTGCCACATACGCACCTGGCGTAAACCAGTGAAAAAGCAGTCCAAACACATAGGTAATTACAATTCCCAGCAAAAAACCCGGAACAGACATCACCACCTGGTTCAGCGTCATAATAACACGATCCAGCCACCCGCCCGCATGCTGAGCCGTAAAAATCCCAAGAGGAACGGACAACAGTAAAATCATAAGAAAGGATATCAGGGTAATGGCTATGGTAATTGGAATTTTATTCTTCAGCATATCTGCAACAGGCATGGAATAACTGTAGGATTCTCCCATATCTCCTGTCACAAAATTTTTCAGCCAGATACCGAACTGCACCGGCACTGGCTTATCCAGTCCCATTTCCTTTTGCAAGGCCTCTACCTGCTCCTGTGTTGCCTCTGTGCCAAGTCTTGACCTTGCTGCATCTCCGGGAATCACAGAAAAAGCCAAAAAAGACAGGAATGCGACAATCAACAATGTTATAATGAGAGTTCCTGTTTTTTTAATCACATATTTCATCTTCCGTCTTTCTCCTTTTCTTCTGTTTTTCCTATTTTACCTTATAAATTTTTGCCATATCCAGCACATACAGCGGATAAAATACATAGCCGCCAAAGTCCTTTCGCAGCACCACCTCTGATGCCATATCCTGAATATACACATTGGCGGCGTCCTCACTTAAAAGGGTTTCCATTTCCTGATAAAGCTTTATCTGTTCCTGCTCATCTGTACTTTTTCTCACCTGCTCATACAGTCTGTCATACTCCGGATTGCTGTAATTGATAAAATTGGTGTCTGCCTGTGAGGTAAACCGCTCCAAAAGCGCTCTTCCACTTAAATAGGCAGCGTCAATCCCCACTACTGTGGACTGGAATTTCCGCTCTGCATAAGTTTCTCCAAGCCAACTGTCCCATTCTACAAGCTGAATTTTGGCGTCAATGCCCACCTGCTTTAGCTGCTCCGCCAAAACCTGGGCAGTGTCAATGTGCTGCTGATAATTGTTTGGCACAGTCATAGTCATTTCAAAACCGTCCGGATATCCCGCTTCCTTTAAAAGCTGTTTTGCTTTCTCAATATCCTGAGGATAACGGTCTGCCAGTTCCGGCATATAATATTTCTCAAAAGCCGGGAACATGCTGCTGCCAATAATGGTTCCCTTACCGTTTGCCATCATATCCAGCACTTCCTGCCGGTTCACAGCATAGCACATGGCCTGACGCACCTTCACATCATCAAAGGGCTTTTCCTTGTTGTTTAAGTACAGAGCCTGAATCAGATTCATGCCGCCCTGGTAAATCGCCAGTTCCTTATCCCCTGCCAACTGTGCAGACTCCGTGGAATTGATTCTCGGGTACATGTCAATGGAACCGCCCTTTAATCCGGTTACAATGGCATTGCTGTCCCCTGCCACCTTAAAGGTGACCTTGTCCAGATATGCCTGATGCTCACTGTCCCAGTAATCTGCAAACTTCTCTATCACAATATTCTCCTGAGGTGAGCGTGATACATAGTGAAAAGGTCCTGTCCCCACCGGATTTTTATCTAAATCTTTGGCATTTTTCGGCACAATCGCCACAGTCAGATACGCCAGAAATTCTGTATCCGGCTCCTTGAGTGTAATGGCAATGGTCTGGGAATCCGGTATCTCTACCTTTTCCACATTAGAAAACGCCGCTACCAGTGGAGTCGTACCCTCACTGATACCGGCGCAGCGCTCTATGGAATATTTTACATCTTCTGCAGTTACCGTATTTCCGTCATGAAACTTCACATTCGGTCTGAGTGCAAAGGTATACACCCTTCCGTCTTCTGAAATTTCATGGGACTGTGCAACTGCGTCTGTGTAATTTCCCTGTTCATCAGGTTTTACCAAACCTTCGTAAATGTTGAATAGGACTTCTTTCGTTCCTGCCGCTACCGATTTGTGTGGGTCAAGACTATCCTCTAAATCCTGAGGAATCCCTACTACTATGGAACCGCCCATGGTCGGCTCCCCCTGTGTTTCCTGAGAACTGCTGTCATTTTGAGATTCTTTTTCCCCGTCCTTTTTGTCCTGACAGCCGCCAAGTACAAGAGTAAGGGTCATCACCAAAAGCAACATAATAAGATTTCTTACTTTTTTCATGATTCTCTCCTTTTACATATCAGTTCTCTCATTATGTAATTGTCAAGGTTATTTTATACACGGAATAGAAAAAAATGCAAGTATCTTTTGGGAAACATGAGGGAATTATTTTCTCTCTTTTGACAAAAAGCGTGAGGATTCTTTCCCCACGCTTTTTTCATCACTCGGTCAATTTTTATTCTACCGTTGAGTCAGAACCGTCACTCAACTCATCTGCTAAAAGGCATTCCTGTCTTTCTGAAATTAGTATATACAGTTTTACTGTCTTTATCAATAGGCTTTTTGCACAATTTTATTCCATCATTTTTCTCAGTTCGTCCATAAAGGTATCAATGTCCTTGAACTCCCTGTATACCGATGCAAAACGTACATATGCCACTGCGTCCAGTTCTTTTAGCTTGTCCATGACAATCTCGCCAATCAGCGTGCTTGGCACCTCTTTTTCCTCCCGGTTGAAAATCTCGGTTTCGATTTCGTCCATAAGATTCTCAATGGTCTTTACGGAAATAGGACGTTTATAGCAGGCGCGCATAATGCCGTCCTGTATTTTGGCACGGTCATACTGCTCCCGGCTCTGATCTTTTTTAATTACGGTCAGCGGAATGGTTTCAATCTTTTCGTAAGTCGTAAAGCGCTTCCCGCACTCGTCGCACTGACGCCGTCTTCGGATAGAGTTATTATCCGGCACAGGTCTGGAATCAATAACTCTTGTATTCTCCTGACCACAAAACGGACATTTCATAACAAAGTCCTCCTGTCTTCTGTATACGCCTCTGTTAAGCAAGCAGCGCTTCTGCCAGAGCTTCCATGTTCTGCACATCTGCTTCCTTCATCACAGATTTCACAGATACCACCGGTTCGCAGATTTCCACATCTTTCATGCCTTCCAGGTATGCTTTCATCAGCTTTCCTGCCATAGGTGCCCAGGAACCATTTTCCACAATACCGGCTCTTCTCTTTCTGTATGTCTTTACTTTCAAATGATACAGGAAATCCTCCATTGCCGGGAACAGCGCACCGTCATAGGTAGGCGCCATAACTACCAGCCTGTCATAGCGGAATGCACTGGAAACAGCTTCGGACATGTCATCTCTTGACAGATCAAAAAGACGTACTGCCTTTGCACCCTTGCTTTCCAGAATTTCTGCCATTTTCTGCGCTGCCTTGGCTGTATTTCCGTGAATAGAAGTATAAGCAACCACTACGCCCTCTTCTTCCGGTTCATAGCTGCTCCAGGTCAGGTACTTGTCAATGTAAAAGCCCAGATTTTCTTTTAAAATCGGTCCATGCAGCGGGCAGATGGTCTGGATATCTAAAGTTGCCGCTTTTTTCAGAAGCGCCTGTACCTGTGCGCCGTATTTTCCTACAATATTGATAAAATATCTTCTGGCTTCGTCTGTCCAGTCTTCTTCCTCGTCTAATGCCCCAAACTTTCCGAATCCGTCTGCGGAAAAGAGAATCTTTTCTGACTGTTCATATTCCACCATAACCTCCGGCCAGTGTACCATAGGCGCCATAAAGAACTGTAAAGTATGGCTTCCCAGACTTAAGGTATCTCCTTCCTTTACCACTACTTTTCTTTCAGAGAAGTCCAGGTCAAAGAACTGCGGCAGCATGGAAAAGATTTTCGCATTTCCTACCAGCTGCATGTCCGGGTATTTTTCTGCCAGACGCTGAATATTGGAAGCATGGTCCGGCTCTAAGTGTGAAATAACAAGATAATCCACGCTGCGCCCATTCAGAGCTTTGTCCAGGTTGTCCAGCCATTCCTCTGTGGCTCTTTTATCTACTGTGTCCATAACTGCTACTTTTTCATCTAAAATTACATAAGAGTTATAAGAAACCCCTTTTGGAACCTTATACTGGCTTTCAAATAAATCAATGGTTTTGTCGTTTACGCCAATAAATACAACTGAATCAGAAATTTTCATATCATACATGGGTTTAACTTCCTCCTTGGCTATAATATATCCGTATCGTATCTATTATATATGGGAAAGCAAAATTTTTCTACAGGTTTTCTTGTTTTTTTCACTTATTTTTAAATGTCAATATAATTTGCTCCCTTCTTGACGCAGGAAAGGGAAGCGTCTACAATAATCTTACAACATTACAGGAGGTTACTTATGAATACTTATACTGATTTTATTTTAAAGCACTTAAAAGCTCTGCTGTCCATTGACAGCCCTACCGGATACACAAAGGGCGTCACCGATTATCTGATAAAGGAATACAAAGCTCTTGGTTATGAACCTGAAAAAACCGTAAAAGGCGGCGTTTTGGTAGACCTTGGAGGAAAAGATGAAAAAAACGCCGTGTTTCTGGAAGCCCATGTGGATACTCTGGGCGCCATGGTACGGGAAATCAAAGGAAACGGCCGTCTTGCCCTCACACCTCTGGGCGGTATGAATGCCAACAATGCAGAAGGGGAAAACTGCCGCATTATTACCCGCAGCGGAAAAGTTTACGAGGGTACCTGCCAGCTCTGCAATGCTTCTGTCCATGTAAACGGGAAATACGACGAAACCCAGAGAACCTTTGATACCGTAGAGGTTCTGCCGGACGAAAAGATAAATACCAAAGAGACACCAAAGGCGCTGGGTATTATGACCGGGGACATTGTTGCCTTTGACCCGCGTACCACCCATTACACAAAGCGGATATATCAAGAGCCGTTTCCTGGACGACAAATTAAGTGCAGCCATTCTCCTTGGCTATGCCGCTTATTTAAAAGAAGAGCCATATTGTTACAGAACGTAAACTCTATCCAGCATTTTACCGTCTATGAAGAAGTGGGACATGGCGGCGCTGCCTCCATTCCGGAAGGCGTTACTGAGGTACTGTCTGTAGACATGGGCTGCGTAGGAGATGGACTGGAGTGCAAAGAATACCAGGTTTCCATCTGCGCCAAAGACAGCGGCGGTCCCTATACTTATGAAGTTGTAAGCAATCTGATTGAGGCAGCCAAAAAAGCAAACCTGGACTTCGCCGTAGACGTGTATCCTCACTATGGTTCTGATGCCGAAGCTGCTCTCAGAGCCGGCTATGATGTGCGGCACGGACTTATCGGCGTCGGAGTATATGCTTCCCACGGATATGAGCGAAGCCATGTGGACGGCATGAAAAACGCCTTTTTGCTCTTAAAATCTTATTTGGGATAGGCAAGATTTAAAGTTTGTTCAAAAAGTTTCCACTTTTTTTATAAAACAGACATATTTTACTAACATTTTATCTCTATAATAAATCTTGGATAGTTGATAAACCACTCACTATCTCCCCCCTCAAGTTGAAAAAACCCGGTACTTCGGTATCGGGTTTTTTCTATTGCTTTTCCTGTAAGGAATGGATATAATCTTTCTATAACTTTTATTTGAAAGAAAGAGGGACCAGATTATGAACAGAAAAAAAGTAGTGGTTGCCTTAGGCCACAGAGCTCTTGGCACCACCCTTCCGGAACAGAAGGAAGCTGTAAAATCCTCTGCAAAGGTACTCGCAGACCTGGTGGAGGCCGGTGCGGAATATTGTCCATTACACCACAGCCAATGCCCCACCAGATTGGTATGATACATACAGCGATGAACGAATTCGGCCAAAGTGCACCCCGCCTATACTGCAGTGCCTATGTCCGTATGCTCTGCCATGAGTCAGGGCTATATTGGCTATGATATTCAGAACGCCCTGCGTGCAGAACTTTTAAGACGGGGAATCTACAAACCGGTCAGCACCATTCTCACTCAGGTAACCGTAGATCCTTATGACGATGCCTTCCACGAACCTGTGAAAGTTATTGGAAGAACTCTGACAAAAGAAGAGGCGGAAAACGAAGAAAAGAAAGGCAATTATGTCACCCAAAACCAGAAGACGGCTACCGACGGATTGTAGCAGCGCCCCTTCCTGACAAAATCATTGAGATTGATGCCATTAAGGCTTTGTCTGATGCAGGTCAGATTGTTATTGCAGCAGGAGGCGGCGGTATCCCTGTTTTAGAGCAGGAGGAAGAACTGACCGGCGCCAGCGCTGTTATTGAAAAAGACTTAATCAGCGGCAAGCTTGCCTGTCTTCTGGACGCTGACGAGCTTCTGATTCTTACCAGCGTAGAACACGTTTCCGTCAATTATCACTCGGATACACAGAAACCAAAGCTGGAAAAAGTTTCTGTCAGCGAATTAAAGGATTATATGAAAGCAGGGCAGTTTGAAGACAATACCATGCTCCCGAAAATCCAGGCTTCTGTTGCCTTTGTAGAAGAAAAACCGGGACGCAGAGCAGTTATCACTTCTATCGGAAAAGCAAAAGAAGGATATCTGGGAAAAACAGGTACTATTATCACCGCATAAAAAGCATAAAAAACTGGGGCTGCCCATCAGATGAACGGGAAGAATCCTCCAATTTCATCTTCGTGCGACAGCCTCAGTCTTTTTTTGTCTTTTTCCAAACAAACGGTTAATGGTTTTCTGAGGAATTTCAAATACCAGAATAATTCCCAGCACCATGGCAATGGCAATTCCCAGCGTTTCTCTTCCATAGTGCATGCTCAACTCCCGATTGTTCAGAATGCTATAATAAATGGTTCTGTAAATTCCGATTCCCGGCACCTCTGGAAAGATTCCGGCTATGAGAAATAGCGTTACCGGACATTTCTTTATAGTGCTTCCGATTCTGGAAGCCAGGGTAATAAACAGGGTTGCCGCAAAGTTTGCCTCTACAGGTCCCATATGGAAAATATTTATCATTCCCCAACAGATAAACCAGCCTGCACCGCCAATAAAACCACACAGGGGATAATGCTCTCTGGGAACAGAAAACAGGACAGAAAATGCCACGGTTCCAAACCCTGCTGCCAGAAACTGCAAAAGTCCTTCCCATATCATAAGATAATTCCTCCTGTCAGCCTGTAATACAAAATATACATCAGTCCCACGCCTAAGGAAATTCCCAGAGCTACCATTAAAGCGTCCAAAAACCGGACGCCCCCGCCAATGTAATTGCCCTCTGCAAAGTCCCGGACAGCATTTACCAGGGACACACCAGGTACCAGGGGCATCACAGAACCCACCAGAATTTTTCCCGGCGCATTGCCAAGACCCATACGGTAAAAAAGTACGGCAAATAGAGATACGCAAAAGCCGCCAATACAATTTACCACAATTTTAGACGTCTTCTTTTCTCTTCGTTCTATCAGCACCAGAACGGAGTACAAGAGTACGCCTGATAAAAAGGCGGCAAACATATCCGTAAATTCTCCCCTAAAGATAGCAAAACTTCCCAGAGCCCAACCCCTGCTGCCAGAATCCTCATAAAAGACCTCTTTCCCGGCATCTTCTTTATGGTTTCCAGACGTTCCTCCGCTTCCTCCAGCGTATACTTCCCTTCTACAATTTCTCTGGAAAGCTGATTGACCGCAGCCACCCGGTAAAGCTTTGCGCCCTGAATGGGAATGTGCTTTACACTGGCATAAATTTCTCCCTCTTCATTTTCCGCTGTGAGAAAAATCCCCGTACTCATGACAAAGGGGCTGCATTTCTCAATGCCAAAGGCTCTGGAAATCCGCTCAATGGTTTCTTCCACCCGGAAAATCTCCGCGCCTGCGTCCAGAAGAATACGACCTGCCTCCATGGACAGGTCTAATACTTTTTTATCATAACTTTTCATACAGACACCTCTGTTCCCTGTAGCGGGATTCTGCTGTATTTATTTGAAAATCGTAAAATACAGCATAACCACAACACCCAGTACAATACGATACCAGCCAAAAGCACGGAAATCATGCTTTTTGATGTAACCCATAAGGAACTTAATTGCCAGAATAGACACCAAGAATGACACCAGTGTTCCCACTCCTAAAATAATCAGTTCCTGCGCAGAGAACGCCAGACCGAATTTCACAATCTTTAAAAGGCTTGCCCCAAACATGACGGGAATTGCCAGGAAAAAGGTGTATTCCGCCGCCACGGTACGGGAAGCTCCCCAGAAGGATTCCGCCGATAATGGTAGCACCGGAGCGGGAAGTTCCCGGAATCAGCGCCAGCACCTGGAAAATACCGATATACAACGCCATTTTCCAGGAAATATCTGCAATGGAGTGTACTTTTACGGTTCTCTTCTCATTGTAGTCTTCTACTAAAAGGAAGAGCACACCATAGACCATTAACATCACTGCCACAACAAACCAGTTGTTAAATTTTTCTTCAATAAAATCATCAAAGGGCAATCCGATGATAATGGCCGGAAGACAGGATACCAGAATCTTAAACCACATGACCATTTTGTCAATCTTGGTAAAACGGCACACAAAGCCTGCTGCCTTCTCAATTTTTGTTACGTTTTCATGCTTTGGCTTCTTATTCTGGAAAGGCCATATTTTATTCCAATACAACACCACAACTGCCAGAATCGCGCCAAGCTGAATGACTACCATAAACATTTCCCAAAAGGCCTTGCTGACGTCCAGCTTTACAAATTCTTCTACCAGAATCAGGTGTCCGGTACTGCTGATAGGCAGCCATTCCGTGATACCTTCCACAATTCCCAGAAAGATAACCTTTAATAATTCAATAAAATCCATGCCATACTCCTTTAAATCTCGGCAATGTCAATGAGTTCCAGTTTCTCAATGTCTGTGTTTTCCAGACTGGTCACAAGAGCCTCTGCCGTATCCAGAGCTGTCAAAACGTTGACTCCCGTTTCAATGGCATTTCTGCGGATAATAAAACCGTCCTTTGCCTTATCTACACCCTGGGACGGTGTGTCAATAACCAAATCAATCTTATGTCCCAGAATCAAATCCATAAGATTCGGGGACGGCTGCTCAATTTTGTTGGTTCGGATTGCCTTTACGCCATTGTCATTTAACACTCTTGCTGTGCTGCGTGTGGCATAGATTTTATAACCCAGAGCCTCAAAACGTCTGGCAATAGGGATAATATCTCCCTTGTCCTCATCCCTTACTGTAATAATCATGTTTTTATGCTTTGGAAGGTGGATTCCCGCACCTAAGAAAGCCTTATAAAGCGCTTCGTTAAAGCTTTCAGAAATACCCAGACATTCTCCTGTAGACTTCATTTCCGGTCCCAGGCTGATATCTGCGCCGCGGATTTTCTCAAAGGAGAATACCGGCATCTTCACAGCATAGTGCTTTGCCTCCGGCTGTAAGCCCGGTGTATAGCCCAAATCCTTCAGCTTATGTCCCAGAATTACCTGTGCTGCCAGCGGTACAATGGGAATTCCTGTTACCTTGCTGATATAAGGTACTGTACGGCTGGATCTTGGATTTACCTCAATGACATAAACCTCTTCCCCGCACACAATGAACTGAATGTTAATCATACCCAACACATGGAGGGATTTTGCCAGTCTTCTTGTATATTCCTCAATGGTTCTTTTCGCTGTGTCGCTTATGGTGCGGGCAGGATATACGGAAATGCTGTCCCCGGAATGAATCCCTGCGCGCTCAATATGTTCCATAATACCAGGAATCAGAATATCTTCGCCATCGCACACTGCATCAACCTCGATTTCTTTTCCCTGAAGGTATTTATCTACCAGAATCGGGTGTTCCTGTGCAATACGGTTGATAATGCCGATATACTCCTCCACGTCCTTGTCGTGAATGGCAATCTGCATACCCTGTCCGCCCAATACATAGGAAGGACGCACCAATACCGGATAGCCCAGCTCATTTGCGGCTTTTTTAGCTTCCTCGGCTGTATAGACGGTATGCCCCTTTGGTCTTGGAATCTGACACTCTTCCAGAATTGCGTCAAACAGTTCTCTATCCTCTGCCGCATCTACGTTTTCTGCAGAAGTTCCCAGAATCTTCACACCCATTTTAATCAGGGCTTCGGTAAGCTTAATGGCTGTCTGACCGCCAAACTGTACCACTGCGCCGTCCGGTTTTTCAATATTTACTACATTTTCTACATCTTCCGGTGTCAACGGTTCAAAATACAGCTTATCTGCAATATCAAAGTCTGTACTTACAGTTTCCGGATTATTGTTAATAATGATGGTTTCATAGCCTTCCTTTGCAAAGGCCCAGGTGCAGTGTACAGAACAGAAGTCAAACTCAATACCCTGACCAATCCGAATCGGACCAGAACCCAGAATCAGAACCTTTTTCTTGTCTGTCTTTCCGTCTGCCTCATTCTCACCGCCGTATACAGAATAATAATATGGCGTCACTGCCGCAAACTCGGCTGCACAGGTGTCTACCATTTTGTAAACAGCCGTAATGTTCCATTTTTTACGCAACTCCTTAATTTCTTCCTCTGTCTTTTGGGTAAGCTGGGCAATAACATTATCCGGGAATTCCATGCGTTTTGCTTCTCTTAACAAATCCTCACTTAATTCCTGTTTCTTTAATCCCTGTTCCATCTCCACCAAAATAGCAATCTTATCAATAAACCAAATATCAATTTTTGTTACTGCATGGATATCTTTATAGGAAATACCTCTGCGGATTGCCTCTGCAATTCTCCAGATACGCATATCATCTACAATATGAAGCTGTTCTCTTAATTCCTCTTCTGTAAGGTCTGTAAAATCATAGGACATCAGACTGTCCACATGCTGCTCCAAGGAGCGGATTGCCTTCATCAGGGCGCCTTCAAAGTTATTACAAATGCTCATAACTTCTCCGGTTGCCTTCATCTGAGTAGTCAGTGTCCTCTTTGCACTGATAAATTTATCAAAAGGCAGTCTTGGAATTTTTACTACACAGTAGTCCAGCATGGGTTCAAAGCTGGCGTAAGTCTTGCCTGTCACTGCGTTCTTGATTTCGTCCAGCGTGTAGCCAAGGGCAATCTTTGCCGCAACCTTTGCAATGGGATATCCGGTTGCCTTAGACGCCAGGGCAGAAGAACGTGATACACGGGGATTTACTTCGATTACACAGTACTCAAAACTATCCGGATTTAAAGCATACTGTACATTACAGCCTCCGGTAATGCCAAGCTCTGTAATAATATTCAGAGCAGAAGTTCTCAGCATCTGATATTCTTTATCTCCCAGGGTCTGAGAAGGCGCCACTACAATACTATCTCCTGTATGCACACCAACCGGATCCAGGTTTTCCATATTACATACGGTAATGCAGTTTCCTGCTCCGTCACGCATCACTTCATATTCAATTTCCTTCCAGCCTGCAATACAGCGCTCTACCAGAACTTCACCCACGCGGGAAAGTCTGAGTCCGTTTTCCAGGATTTCCACCAGTTCTTCCTCATTGTTGGCAATACCACCGCCGCTGCCACCAAGGGTATAGGCAGGACGCAGTACCACCGGATAACCGATTTTATTGCTGAAGGCAATACCGTCCTCTACATTTCTTACCACTAAGGAAGCAGCAATAGGCTCGCCGATTTTCTCCATGGTATCTTTAAATTCCTGACGGTCTTCTGCCTTTTTAATGGTTTCTGAGGTAGTTCCAATCAGGCGCACATTGTGTTCCTTTAAAAAGCCCCGCTCTTCCAGTTCCATAGCCAGATTCAGTCCGGCCTGACCGCCCAGAGTGGGCAGCACACTGTCTGGTTTTTCTTTTAAAATCAACTGTTCTACGACTTCCACTGTCAGAGGCTCAATATATACCTTATCCGCAATATCCTTGTCTGTCATAATAGTTGCCGGATTGGAGTTTAAGAGTACAACCTCAATGCCTTCCTCTTTCAGAGAACGGCAGGCCTGTGTTCCTGCATAGTCAAATTCTGCTGCCTGTCCAATAACAATAGGACCTGAACCTAACATCAATACTTTTTTGATTTCCGGGTTTCTTGGCATTATTGATTCACCTCCATCATTTCTAAGAATCTGTCAAACAAATATCCGGAATCCTGGGGTCCCGGGCATGCTTCCGGGTGGAACTGCACCGTAAAGATATTCTTTCCTGTATATTTCAGTCCTTCGTTTGTCTTATCATTTACATTTTCAAAAGCCGGTACCGCAACTTCCGGATTTAAGGTTTCTGTATCTACCACATAGCCATGGTTCTGAGAGGAAATGTAAACTCTTCCGGTTTCCAGATCCTTTACCGGATGATTGCCGCCTCTGTGTCCGTATTTCATTTTCTTTGTATCTGCTCCGGTTGCCAGCGCCATAAGCTGATGTCCCAGACAGATTGCAAAAATCGGAATCTCTGATTCATACAGCTTTCTCACTTCTTTTATAATAGCAGTACATTCTTTGGGATCTCCGGGACCGTTGGACAACATAATACCGTCCGGGTCAGACGCCAGAATGGTTTCTGCAGAAGTAGCTGCCGGATATACTGTCACCTCACAGCCTCTCCTGTTTAAGGACTGTGCAATATTGTCCTTTGCACCAAAGTCCAAAAGCGCTACCCTTTTTCCGTTTCCCTCTAATACATGTGTTTCTGTGCAGGTTACCTTTTCCACTACCTTTCCGGTTGTGTATGCCTTCAGACGCGGAAGGATTTCTTCTAAATTATAGGCTGCATTTGTGGTAATCATACCATTCATGGTTCCCTTTTCTCTCAGGATCCGGGTAAGCGCTCTGGTATCCACGCCTGCGATTCCCGGTATATCATATTTTTTTAAGAAGTTCTGAATGGTATCTTCACTTCTGAAATTGCTTGGAATACGAGATAATTCCCTTACAATGTAGCCGTCCGGCCACGGTTTTAAAGACTCCTGGTCTTCATGGCAGATGCCATAATTTCCGATTAAAGGATAAGTCATGCAGACAGCCTGTCCGGCATAAGAAGGGTCTGTAAGTACCTCAAGGTATCCTGTCATAGAGGTATTAAAGACAATCTCACTAATGATTTCCTTTGTAGATCCAATGCTGGTTCCTTCAAAGACGGTACCGTCTTCCAGTATCAAAAATGCTTTCATTTTTTCACCTGTTTTCCTTTCTGATAGCATAAAGCCTTAAAATTCCCCAAATTGTAAAAAGTGTATCACAACACCTCATAATTTTCAACCTTTTCTTGTTTCAAAAGACCTTGAAAAATTTTTTTAATTTTTTTTAAATTTAGTGTTGACATTTCAAAATTATTCGTGTATTATATGTCTTGTGCTTGAGAGAGCACAGAACAACATAAGGAATGCAGGAGTGGCGGAATTGGCAGACGCGCAGGCTTCAGGTGCCTGTGGTAGCAATATCGTGTGGGTTCAAGTCCCATCTCCTGCATCTTTTGCATCTTTTTCATTTTTAACAGTAGGATATGTCCTGCTGCTTTTTTTGTTTTTCATACAGTTTTTCTTTTGCTGCGCTTACTCACAAAATATATATTTTTAAAAAGGGATTGTTTCATGAAGTACCTTTTTCTTTTCACTTCATAGAACAATCCCCCGTCTGTTCAGTTTCTTTATTTCATTTCTATCTGCGCTGGTTCCTGCCCTCTCAATAAGATTCTTGGACCGCCTGTATGGGTAATGTAATCCTTTGTAATGATTACTTCCCCAATATTATCATCTTTTGGAATCTCGTACATAATATCCAGCATATATTCTTCCAGAATTGCCCGCAACGCTCTGGCTCCTGTATGCTTTTCCATAGCCATATCTGCAATCGCCTCTAAAGCTCCGTCTTCAAACTCCAATTTGACCTCGTCAAGAGCCAAAAGTTTCTGATACTGCTTAAGAATCGCATTCTTTGGCTCTTTCAGAATCTCTACCAGCATATCTCTGTCCAGTCCGCTTAAGGTAAAGATAATGGGCATACGGCCTAAAAACTCCGGTATCATACCGAATTTTTTCAAATCATCTACTGTTACCTTTTCTAAAAGCTTATTGTCATGGTCATACTTATCCTTTAAGTCTGCCTGGAAACCAATGGAAGCTGTCTTATTCAGACGTTCCTTGATAATTTCCTCCAAATCCGGAAATGCACCGCCACAGATAAACAGGATATTTTTTGTATTTACAGTTGCCAGCGGCACCATGGCATTTTTACTGTTGGCTCCTACCGGAACCTCTACCTCACTGCCTTCCAAAAGCTTCAGCATACCCTGCTGTACAGCTTCTCCGCTGACATCTCTCTGGTTGGTATTTTTCTTTTTGGCAATCTTGTCAATCTCATCAATAAAAATGATACCGTGCTCTGCTCTCTCTACATCATTATCTGCTGCTGCCAGAAGCTTGCTGACTACGCTCTCAATATCGTCGCCAATATAGCCTGCTTCTGTAAGAGAAGTGGCGTCTGTAATAGCAAGAGGAACGTCCAGAAGTCTTGCCAGCGTCTTTACCATATAGGTTTTGCCGCTTCCGGTAGGTCCAATCATCAGCATATTGGATTTTTCAATTTCTACCTCATCTGAAATGTCTGCAAATATACGCTTATAGTGATTATAAACACCTACAGACATCACTTTTTTTGCATACTCCTGTCCGATAACATACTCATCAAGGCTTGCCTTAATCTTATGGGGGGCAGGAATACTTTTAATATCAAATACCTTAGGAGCGGTCTTTGCCTTTGGCTGCTCCTGTTTTTTCTTTACCTTCTGTCTTTGAGGAATCTGATTCTGCAGAGAGCTTAAATCAATCATGCTGATATTTGGCATATTCTTCATCAGTTCATCATAATTGATATTCGTATTGTTCATGGTATCAAAGCTTCTTTGCATACAATCTGTACAGATATGGATATCATTTGGCAGGTCAATCATTTTCCCTGCTTTGCTCTCCGGTCTTCTGCACATAAAACATATTTTTTCGTATTCATCTTTATGCTCCTTTTCACCGGGAGTATCAGACGTATTGGTTGTATCTAAAAATTCTTTATCATCCGACATATGAGTTACCGCCTTTTCCGTGTTTCCACTATAATAACATTTACTTGTGGGTATCTTATCACAAATCAAGAGCAGTCACAAGTAAACTTTTTATAAACGGTTGTTCAGATTTTCTCGCAAACGATTCACCAGTTTCTTTTACCCGCTTATACTGTCTGAACTTGACAAAATCGGGGCTGCCTCATGGGGGCTGCCCCGATTCATTCCTTATATCTTTTTAACGGTTGCCTGTCCGTCTGTTGTTTTCATTCATCTGAGCGTCTTTTTTGGCTCCCAGCTTTACTGTAATAGTCTTTTCTTTGTATTCTCCACCGTCTGCTCTTGAAATTTCAAATTCAATTTCTTCTCCGGCTTCATAATATTCCAACTGTCCTGTCAGGTTGTCATAGGTTTCCACTGCTGTTCCGTCAATCTTGCAGATAATATCCCCTGGCTTTAAGCCTGCTTCTGCTGCCGGGCCGTCCTCTACAAGGCTGTCAACAAAGACACCCACTGGCATATTATACATTTCAGATGCTTCTGCTGTTACATTTTTACAGGTAATTCCAAGATAAGCTGCTTTGTTCTCATCTTCCACCTTTTCTCTTGTCTTTCTGCTCATCAGATTATCCAGAATCGGCTCTGCCTTTGAAATCGGAATGGCAAATCCCATACCTTCTACCTCATCAGAAGCAATTTTCGCTGAATTGATACCAATAAGCTCTCCTTTCATATTTAAAAGAGCTCCGCCGCTGTTACCCGGATTAATGGCTGCATCTGTCTGAATAAAAGTGCTGTCTACACTTTCAGAGCTTACTTTTTTGTTTAATGCGCTGACATAACCGCTTGTCACAGACTGTCCATATCCCAGGGCATTTCCGATGGCTACTACCTGCTCGCCTATGGTCAGCGAATCCGAATCTCCAAGCGTTGCCACCTTAATCTGGCTCAATACATCTTCCGGAATATCGGAAATCTTTACTGCAATAACAGCAAGGTCATTATCAGAATCTGTGCCTTTAATCTGTGCCGGAACTGCAGTACCTTCGCCCAAGTCTGTGCTGTTTCCGCTGTCTTCTGTTTCTTTCTCTGCACTGGTTTTCTCTAAATCCTGAGCAGTCACTGCATTTCCCGTCTGGTCTGTAAAACATACCGTCAGACTGTTGGCTTCCTGTACTACATGGTTATTTGTTGCGATCAAAAGCTCGGCATCATTCTGTCCTACAATAATACCGGAACCGCTGTTCTGACCTTCGTACTGCTGTGTACCGAATCCAAAGTAGTTTGGAATTTCCTGTATACTGATATTTGTAATGGAAACAATGGAAGGCATTACGTTTTTTGCTACTTCTGCTACACTTGTTCCGCTCTCTGAGGTGCTGATGTTCTGTGTTGCTCCTTCGCTTCCCTGTGTGGTCCGAGTATTTTCAATTTTTGTATTCTCCTGTGGAAACATCTGATTTCCCACATAATTCACAGCCTGAAAAGCTGCTCCTGCCACAATGCCGAATACCGCTGCCGCTGCCACAACAAAACCGAATTTCTTCGCTGTTCCCATTGACTTTTTCTGTTTTGGCTTTTCCGGCTTTGGAGGAACCGGAGTAAACTGATAAGAACTGTATGCCCCCCGGTTATTCTGCTCTTCTGTATTCCGACTTTGACTCTCTTTTCCGCTCTCAGCTTCTCTTTTATAAGAGTACGCATAATAAGGATTTTCTGCAGTCGGCGCTTTTCCCGGCTCTGCAGAAAACTTTTCTGTATTGACTGTACCTTCTGTGTTAGATACTTCTCCTGCTGCTCCTTGGGCTTCTGTCTTCTCAACGCCTGTTTCTCTATTTTTTTCCGAGTCATTTCCCAATGTATTTATATCATTTCTGTATTCTTCACTCATAACGCTAACTCCCTTTCGTATCTTTCTTTTCCTTTTACGAAATTTAGTTTATCAATGAATTGTGTTCAAATTGTGATAAAAAAGAAAAGAAAACGTGAAAATCTGTAGATTTTATTCTTTTTCCCAATAAGCCTGATTCATCGTCAGATGCCTGATCCAGGAATGGGGCAAACGCTTATATTTTCTCCCCATTTTGTAACCCAGATACTTAAATCCACTGCTTATAATCAAATCCGGTATCAGCCAGGGCTTCCCCTGTTTCATCAAAAAGGCTGCCGTGCTCTTCACCAGACGAATACCTTCGCTTTCTGAAGAAACGGCTGCAAAAATCTCCGGGTGTTCTGCCTGAGAAACTGCCAGGTCAAAATTTCTGCGAAACTGCTGCACATACCCGTAATTATGAGAATGTACCACCTTCGCCTCCGCTGCATAAACCACTGCATATCCTGCCTGCATCATCTTAGCTGCCATAATCATATCTTCATTAAAAATGGTTCTGGAAATGAAGCCTCCCATTTCCTCATAAATGCTTCTTCGGTAAGCTGCACACACATTGGAGCAGAAATACGCCTTAATCCCCAGAACAGGAATATCTTCTTTTGTTTTTATTCTGCTTTTATCCGGGTAATTAAAGCTTCTGGTATACTGTTCTGCAAGTCTGCAGTCCTCTGCCGGAAGCTGTCTTGCATAAGCTGCTCCTACTTTGGAATTTTCAAATGGCCTTAAAAGATTTTCCAGTACCTTTTCGTCTGCCGGTACTGCGTCCTGGGTAAAATACAGCAAAATATCACTGTCTGTCTTTTTTGCACCCTCCCCCCTTGTTTTTCCATGGTCAAATTCTGCACAGGAAAGATGATGCACCTCCCAGTTTTCCAATCCATCCATGAAACTGTCTTTCCAAAACCGCTCTTCTGTATTCATAATCACAACCCGATCCGCTTTGCGCGTCTGACTTGTCAGCATTTCTATTAAGCTTCGGAATTTTTTATCCGGCTTATAGGTTGGAATAATTACGGTTACTGTCATTTCTAAATCTCCCTTCCACAGACAAGTTATCAAAAAACAAAAAACTGCCGGAATTGCTGTACGAAGCCGCATTTTCTGCCCTTCGTACAGCAGCCCCAACAGCCCTGCTTTTTACTACTCTCCGTCTACCTCATAACTGCCGTCATCACTGTATCCATCATAATCTTCTTCTGTATAGATATCAGACTCCTCACCTGAGGTATCATCGGAAACCTCTTCGGTTCGCTCTTTTACAAATCGCTGCCATTCTTCCTTCACCGAAGTATTTCCAAATCCTGTTTTATCTGCTACAAAGTCACTTCTGATTTTCACTGTGTCAGAAGGTTCATAAGCTTCTGACGCAAACAGGAACTCGTGCAAATACCGCACATTCACTTCCAGGGTTGTAGGAATCAGACAATCTAACCCTGTTACCGGCTTTGTCACCTCAGGTCCCATCACATAGCTTGCCGGAAAACCTATGGTTTCTCCAAATTTATAGGATAAAATACTGCTTCCCAATTTTATCAGCTCAGATTTTGAGAAGCTGGTCTGAACCATGGGGAACACTTCGTCTAGAACATTCAGCAATGTGGTTAAACTGGATTTTTTTGCTTTTTCTGCCAAAAGTCCCAGTACCCGGCGCTGTCTTTCTGTACGTCCCATATCCATAGAAGCAGTCTGTCTGATACGGCAATAAGAAGTCACCTGTACACCGTTTAAATGGTAAGTTCCATATATTTCCGCTTCATTTTCCGGTTTTGGATCCGGTATAGGAATGGGATCATAACTCGTTCCTGTTTCCTCTGAAGTGCCTTTACAATAATTATTTGTATGAATAATTTCCTGATAAGTAAGAGGAATATCCAGTCCTCCCAGACAATCTACGATTTTTGACATCGCGCTGAAATCTACGGCTACATAATCCTGAATATCCAGGTCAAGGTTGGTATTCATCATGGAAATAGCCTTTTCCGGTCCGCCGATATTAAAAGCTGCATTACACTTTTTATAAATACCATTTCCCTCAGAATCCTCATCAACTCTCATATAAGTATCTCTGTATAAGGAAACAATGCGAACTTCCTTGGTATCATTGTTAATACTGGCAATCATTTCCGTATCGCTGTTTCCATATCCACCATCGGTTGCTCTCTTATCAATGCCAAACAGGGCAATATTGGTGTATCCACTCAACACTTCATTCCCGGATATATTTTCATTCATCTGTACCTGAAGCTCCTGCTTTTCATCGTCCTTCATATCCAGTTTGTCCATCTTTTTATTAATCTGTGCATAGACGAACAAAGCGCCAACCAAAAGCAGCAGTACAACGATTTCCACGCCAAACAGAATCTTGCGTCCTATGTGTCTTTTCTTTTTCTTCATCTTAGACATTTTTGTTCCCCTTTATCCTTACTAATAAGCATTCTTGTTAATAAAGCCTTTGAATACAGTCAAAAACAGTATCTTTATGTCCAGTCCCAGTGTCCAGTTTTCTATATAATATAAGTCATACTCAATTCGCTTTCGAATAGAAGTATTTCCGCGGTATCCGTTGACCTGTGCCCATCCGGTCAGCCCAGGACGCACCTGATGTTTAATCATATATCTTGGAATCTCTTCCTTAAATTTTTCCACAAAAAACGGGCGTTCCGGCCTTGGTCCCACCAGACTCATCTCTCCCTTCAGTACATTAAAAAGCTGAGGAAGCTCATCAATACTGGTCTTCCGCATGAATTTTCCAAAGTTTGTCACACGGGGATCGTCTTTTACTGTCCATTTGGTTTTTTCCTTATCCGGAGCCTGCACCTCCATGGAACGGAATTTATACATCATAAAGGTATGATTATGCAGACCTACTCTTTCCTGCTTAAAAATCAAAGGTCCCGGTGAGGTAAGTTTAATCATAATAACAGAAAACAGCATAACCGGCGAAAACAGAATAATGGCACAAATCGCTCCCACAATATCCATAAGCCGCTTGATTGCCGCATAAAAGGTATTAGTAAGCGGAACGTGCCGGATATTTATGACCGGAAGCCCCAGAATATCCTCGGTATAGGGCTTTGTGGGAATGATACGATTATAATCCGGAATAAACTTGGTATGCACACCTGACTTTTCACACAATCCCACAATTTCCTCCAGCCTGTCGTATTCACTCAGACCCAGAGTAATGGCAATTTCATCTAACCGATTCTCAGGAAGAATAACCATAAGATTGTCAATTCTCCCTAAAACCTTTATTCCTCTGTATTCTGTTCCTGCTTCTATATGGTCGTCCAGAATGCCTCTGATCTTGTAGCCCCACTGGGGATTATCGAGAATCCGGTCAATATATTCCTCTGCTGCCCGGCTGTATCCAACCAGCACAATATGCTTGAGGTTATATCCCTTTCTCCGCATACTGCGAAGAAAATATCGAATCAGATTCCGTGCTGCCGTTTCCAGACTAATATTAATTACATAAAAGATGAAGAGCATTTCGCGGGAAAAGTGCATCATCTTTATGAGATACAGAACCCCCAGAAATAAGGCAATTCCCACCGTATTGGCCTTTACAATGTTCCACAGTTCCAGACGCCTGCCCTGCACCCGCTTTGGCGTATACAGATTAAACAAATAGTACAGCCCTAAATACACCACTGCCGTAATGGGCAGAGCCAGCATATAAGTACCGGTGGAAAGTGCTCCATCATCATTGCTGATAATCTGAAATTTAATGACCCATGCTGCCACATAGGAAACTATAATTACAAAAGCATCTATCAATACCTGTAAACGGTTAAAATGCTTTTGGTTTTCTTTAATCAAGGTTTTATCACCCTCTATAGCTAAGATTAGTTAATAAGTTCTTAATAATATATCATATTTTTTTAAAAAACGCAATTCTTATTCCGGAAGGCTGGTTTTGTTGGGAGTAATGACATAAGTGGGAACCATTTTTTGTACTGCTTCTTTAATATTCGGAGAGTCATTTTTGCTCAATACTTCCAGTTCTGCCAACTGCTGTCTGAATTCTTCTTCATCAAATTCTATTGGCTTTCCTATATGGATCATTTTATTTGCTGTATTCTGCAGCCCCTCTTCACTCATTAACAGCTCCTCATAAAGCTTTTCTCCCGGACGGAGACCTGTAAACTCAATTTTAATATCATCGCCCACCTTATAACCTGACAGTTTAATCAGATTTGTGGCCAAATCTACGATTTTTACCGGCTTTCCCATATCCAGCACAAAAATTTCTCCGCCTTTTGCATAAGCTCCTGCCTGAAGTACCAGAGAAACAGCTTCCGGGATTGTCATAAAATACCGAATAATATCCGGGTGTGTAACTGTTACAGGACCACCCTCTGAAATCTGTTTCTGAAACAGAGGAATGACGCTTCCGTTGCTTCCCAGCACATTTCCAAACCGTACGGCAACAAAATTTGTTTTAGACTGTCTGGCAAACATCTGCACTATCATTTCACACATGCGCTTTGATGCTCCCATAATATTTGTGGGATTTACTGCCTTATCTGTGGAAATCAGGACAAACTTCTCTACTCCGTATCGGTCTGCCGCTTCTGCTGTCTTATAAGTGCCAAACACATTGTTTTTAATTGCCTCATTTGGGCTGTCCTCCATAAGAGGAACATGCTTATGTGCTGCTGCATGATACACAATATTGGGACGGTATTTTTCAAAAATATTATTCATTCTGTGTGTATTCCGCACAGAAGCAATTAATACTACCAAGTGCAAATCCGGATATTTGCGAATAAGCTCCTGCTGTATATCGTAAGCATTGTTTTCATAAATATCCACAATAATCAGGGTCTTAGGATTGTGTGCTGCTATCTGACGGCATAACTCGCTTCCAATAGAACCGCCGCCGCCCGTAACCATCACAGTTTTATTCTGTACATAGCCCATAATTTCGTCCAACTGAACCTCAATAGGCTCTCTGCCTAACAAGTCCTCAATACGTACTTCCCGCAGTTTGGAAACACTTACATCTCCATTGATAAACTGATAAATACCTGGTACAATTCTGATTTTGCAGCCGCTTTCCTTACAGATATCCAGAATTTCCTTCTTTTTTGTATTCCCCAGAGAAGGGATAGCCAGAATAATTTCCTGGATATTATACTGTTGTACCTTATCCAGAATGTCGTTTCTGTTTCCTACAATTTCCACACCGCGAAGATACTTTCCCAGCTTTGCAGGATTATCATCAATAATACATCTTATTTTCAGATTCAGATATCGGCTTTCCTGGGCTTCTTTTAAAATAGAATTTCCTGCTGCTCCGGCTCCAATCAACATAACGTTAATTCGCTTTTTTCCAGCCTTTGATACTTCTATAAGATTTTCTTTCAAAAATCCGTAAATCAGATAAGAAAATCTGGTACAGCTCACTCCAAGCACCATGGCAAAAAAGTAAATAAAATAAAAAGAACGGGGAATGACCGGCTTTAACACAGCAGCCGCTGCTGTCTGAATAAAGAACATGGCGCTGCAGCCCAGAATAATATTCACCAGTTCTCTGGTACTGGCATGATGCCACACACTTCGGTACAATTTTGCAACGGCAAAAACAAGCAGCGTCATAATGGTATTCGGAAGCAGATAATATAGTACCTGTTCCATTTCATACACCGGAATGCTGTTGAATCGACATTCGTATCTTATAAAAAGCCCCATAAATGCCGCCACCTGTACGGTCAATATATCCAGTAAAATCAGCAGAAAGGTTCTGCTTGATAAAATACCGCCCTTTTTCCACATATCTTTATTGTCCTTTCTCTCAGCTCTATTTTCTGAGAAATCTTATGATATTACAGTACAATTCCCACTGCACCTTCAGGTATGTCCCCACTCCAATATCTTTTACCTTTTTTTCCCGATTTTTCCGTGAAATCGTGATTCCATTTTTAATTCCTGCCAGGTACTCTCGTCCAAAGCCTTTTTTTGCAAAAAACAGCGCCTTGCACCCAAATCCCAGCAGAAGCAGAGGAAAATTCCATATGATCTGCAAAAATGGCATGTTTTTATAAATCATATAAATATTGTTTCTGGAAGAATAGCGTACTTTAAAAAGATTGTATCTGGAACCGCTGGTACCGCTTCCCACATGATACACTACAGCCTTTGGACAGTACCAGTTCTCATATCCGTAAAGCTTTGCCCTGTAGCCAATATCCAAATCCTCCAGATAAGCGAAATGCTCTTGGTCAAAAAGCCCGATTTTATCAAATATCTTTTTCCGGTAAATGGCTGCCCCTGCACAGGCAGAAAAAATTTTTCGCTCTGTACTGTAATACTCCTGTGCTTTGCCCTTTCCGTCTGCAAATGCCCAGCCGAAAGCACAGTAATAATTACCTGCATCGTCCATTTTCTCTCTGTCATGCATCTGTATCATTTTCGCCTGACAGGAAAATGCTCCCGGGTGTTTTCGGATTCCTTTCACCAGACTCCTGACAAAGGATTTTTCTGCAATGGTATCATTATTTAAAAGAAGCACATAATTTCCCCGGCTGACTTTAATCCCTGTGTTGACTGCTGTACAAAAGCCTGCATTTTCCTTTAGCTCTATAAGTCTGACCTTGGGGAAACATTCCCTGACATATTGCACACTGCCGTCCTCGGAGCCATTGTCTACCAAAATCACTTCAAAATTTTCCCAATCCTGGTTTTCCAATGCATGCAAACAGTCTGTCAGATACTTCTTTCCATTGAAATTCGGAATAATTACTGAAACTTCACACATGTTTTAAACCTTTCAGTCTTTTGGTTTCAGAGAATAATTCCATTTCACCAAAGACAGATTCTTATTGTAATAAGGGTCCCCCTTCTTTAAAAGTGTTTCCCATCTGCAGCGCATAAACTCAATCTCTGACTGAAATCTACGCACCTTTTCCTTGCTGTCCTCTGTGCCTCGACTCTTGGACTCATAGTGATACAGCTCCACATAGGGATTGTAAACTACCAGATACTCCTTTTCCCGCACCCGAAGACAGAAATCTACATCATTAAAGGCAACAGAAAGCTGTTCCTCAAACCCCTGAACCTCTTCAAAAACCTGACGTTTTACCATCATACAGGCTGCTGTCACAGCGCTTAAATCCTGTATAAGAGCTGCTTTGTGCATATATCCGGAGCGTTCTCTCTCCATACCTGTAAACATATGTCCCGCAATACCGCCAATTCCGATAATGGTTCCCGCATGCTGAATGGTGTTATCACCAAAATATAGTCTGGCTCCCACAATGCCTGTCCCCGGTCTTTGACAAAAGCCCAGCAGCTCTTCAATCCAATCCGGTGTGATAACCTCTGTGTCATTGTTTAAAAACAGTAAATATTCACCTTTTGCTTTTTTTGCTGCATAATTATTAATTGCGGAATAATTAAACTCCCTCTTCCACCGAAGAAGACGAATGTGAGGATTTTCGGAAATCTCTTTGTAATAATGAAAAATCTCCTCTCCGGTACTGTTGTTTTCCACAATTAAAATCTCATAATTTTTATAAGTAGATTTTTCCAAAACAGAGCAAATACATTTTTCCAAATCTTCCTTTGCATCTTTATTGGGAATAATAATAGAAACCAGAGGTTCTCCCTGTACCGGATATTTCACTCTGTAAAAGCCATAATCCTTTGTATGGCTCACCTCTCCCACAAGCCCGTTTTGGCACAGATTTTCCTCAATGGCTCTCTTTCCCGCCTCAAAGGCATACAGCTTGCTGACCGGATTGTCTGCTGTGGAGGACTGATGAGTTCTCCAGTGGTACAAAATCTCCGGAATGTGATGAATCTTTCCTGCTGCCTGTGTACATCGGAAAATAAAATCATAATCCTGAGCTCCGTCATATTCCTTCCGAAATCCCCCTACTCTTTCAAGCAAGGCCTTTCTCACAACAAAAAAATGACAGATATAATTATTAGAACGCAACAAATCTATATTAAAATCCGGTTTCAGATGAGGCTGGAAATGTTCCAGAATCTCGTCGCCCCTAACCTTATCCTCGTCCGTATAAAGAACATCAAGATCCGGCTCTTTTTCCAGCGCTTCCGCAATTTCATAAAGTGCATTGGGCGCCAGCAAATCATCATGGTCCAAAAGTCCTACAAATTCGCCGCCCGCCATCTCAAAAGCTGCATTTGTATTTTCTGCAATACCTTTATTTTCCTCCAGCTTTTTCCAAAGAATCCTGCTGTCTTTTTTCGCATATTCCTTCAGCACATATTCCATGGAAGCGTCCTCCGGGCTGGCATTGGCAATACACAGCTCCCAGTTTTCATAGGTCTGCACCAGAAGACTGTCTATCATCTGACGTAAAAACATCTCCGGCGTTTTATAAGCTGGAACAATGATACTGATTTTGGGATTATACTTCCATTTTTTCTTTTTCTGCTTTTCCAGTTCCTCTCTGGTTGGTATGTATGCTTCATACCAGGGACCATACGGCACTTCCTCTGGTTCAAACCGCTCATGAAGACGCACCCAGAATTCCTTTACTCCGTAGTGCTTTAAATAGCGCAGTCCCTTTTGTATTGTATAGGGTGACATTTTGCTTATCAGCCGCCCCCATTCTATCTTTCCCTTTGGCATAAAAGATACCTGCCTTTACCTGGATTTTAGTGTGTATCCCACTATTTATTACTAATTCCTGCCTTATTCTAACACATTTTCTGTTTAAAGGAAACCATTAATATGGTATACTGATATTGATTTGCATAAAGGAGGAATTAATTTGAGTAAAAAATTTAAACTTCAAAAACTAGTTTGCCCTCTGCTGGCATTTTTATTAATACTTACACCGGCTTCTCCGGCCTTTGCCGAAAAAGCAGATAATTCTGAGCAAACCACAGAAGCTGCACAGGCAGATACAACCGCTTTGCCCCGGAATCCTTCTGTTTCCGGCTGGCCATCTGCACCTGAAATTGCAGATGAAACCGGCGTTCTTCTGGAAGCTTCCACAGGACAGGTACTTTTTGACAAAGATATGAATGAAATCCGTTATCCTGCCAGCACCACAAAGGCTATGACTGCCCTTTTAATCCTGGAAAACATTTCGAATATCAATAAAAAAATCACCTTTACTGATATCATTCTCCCTGACCTGGCGCCAGGTAATTCCACTATTAATGCCCAGGTAGGCGAAGAGCTGACCGTAGAGCAATGTCTTTATGCAATTATGCTGGCCTCTGCTAACGAAGTCTGTACCCAAATGGCTGTCGAGGTAGCCGGATCTGTCAGCGCTTTTACGGATATGATGAACCAGCGGGCTGCTGAGCTTGGGTGTAAAAATACCCATTTTGTCAATGCCAACGGTCTGCCGGATCCGAATCATTACACTACTGCCTATGATTTGGCATTGATTTTATCTGAGGCAATAAAAAACGAAAATTTCTGTAAAATCGCCGGTGCAGCCAAATACACCATTCCGGCAACTAATAAAACCTCAACACCCCGGAATCTGGAAAACCACAATGCACTTCTCACAGAAGGGGAATACCACTATGAAGGCGCTCTTGCAGGAAAGACCGGACACACAGAAGCTGCCAGAAATACCCTGATTACTGCGGCAAAAAGAGAAGATATGACTCTGGTCTGTGTTGTTATGCGCTCAGAAGGCGATGAGCGTTTTACAGATACCAGAAAACTGTTTGACTATGGCTTTGACAATTTTGCCAGACAGCCTGTGTACTGGCTGAATTCCTCAGAATCCGGCACACCTGACGGTTATGCAGTTCTCCCCAAAGGTGCTTCCACAGGAGCTATGCTGATAACAGAGGAGGACACGGAAAGTGCCAGAGTACGAACCTACTCTTATCAGGGAAGAGAAATTCTGCAGCTTTCCGCAGAATTCCCCCTGCAGATAGAAACACGAACCACTTCAGATATGTCCATGTTCCAGACACAGACCGTAAAAAAAAGTTTTGTATCTCCCCTGCTACTGCCGGGCATGGTCATCGTATTTACAGGGCTCAGTGCTATGCTGATGTGGATAATTGTAAAAGACGTGAGAGAAAAAAAAGAACGAAAGAGAAGGAAGAAAGGGAAAAAGAATTGATATAGAACCATAAAATCCCTACAAAACGCAACTGGGGCTGCCACACTAAATAATCAGTGTGCAGCTCCTTTTCTGTGCAAAAAATTGTAGCCGGATTTTGAAAAATCCGGCTATTGATGTAAAATACAGGTATGCGAACCCCTATATTATTATACAAAAATTATACTTTGAATGAGGAAGGATATCAACTAAAATTTTCTTTAATCTTACTTAGTTTTTTCACCTAAAGTAAACGGAGCTTGTGTAACTGGGAAGTTGGGATTATAATACGGATCTCCCTTTTCCAGAATTTCCGGCCATTTTTTTTGGAATTTATTCACTTCACTCTCAAAACGTGCAAGTTTCTCGGGGGTATCCTCATATCCCCTTGATTTTGATTCATAATGATACCACTCGGCATATGCATTATACACAATCAGTTTATTCATTTTGCCAAGCTGCAAGCAGTAATCCACGTCATTGCAGGCTACAACAAACTGTTCATCAAATCCCCCCGCCTCTAAGAAACAGGCTTTTTCTTGTCATCATACACGCAGCAGTTACTGCACTGTAGTTACAGTTAATCACTGCCCGGACCATATAACCATAGTCATCCCGTCCAATTCCTGTATTGACATGTCCGGCATATCCTCCGAAGCCAACTACAACTCCGGCATGCTGAACTGTATCATCTTCATACAGAAGCTTTGCCCCCACAGCTCCAACCTCTTCTCTCATACAGCAGCCCAGCATTTCCTTTAATGCATCTTCAGAAATCATCTCTGTATCATTATTCAAGAATAAAAGATACTCTCCATTTGTATAGTTTACTCCAAAATTATTGATAGCTGAATAATTAAAAATACCTTTCCAGGTTACTACTCTTACATTATCAAACTCTTTCTGGATGCTTTCATAATAAGCAAACGTTTCTTTTTCTGTACTGTTATTTTCCACAATAACAAATTCAAAATTCCTGTAACTGCTTTTACTCTGTATGGAACGAATACATGTGTCCAAGTCTTCTACATGGTCTTTATTAGGGATTACGATGGAAATCATTGGATTCCCAGGTGTATCATATTTCACATGATACATTCCCCACAGTCCCTGGTGTTCTACTGTTGCAGAAATATGCATTCTCTTCAAATGAGCCTCAATAGCTTTCTTTCCGGCATCATACGCATACATCTTACTCGCCGGATCACCAGCCACCGAATTCTGATGAATTCGCCAATGGTAAAGAATCATAGGAATATGTTTGATTTTTTCTGAATTTTCAATACACCGAAACATTAAATCATAGTCCTGAGAACCGTCATATTCTGAACGAAATCCCCCTATTTTTTTCATAATAGAATGCTTTACCACAAAAAAATGTGTGATGTAATTATGAGAACGGAATAAATCCATACTGAAATCCGGCTTAAAATTCGGGTCATTATGCTCTTTTCCATCACCGGTTATTTTATCTTCATCTGTATATAAAATATCATAATCCTCTTCCTGAAGAGCCGCTACAATTTCATATAAAGCATTGGGAGCCAGCAAATCATCATGATCAAATAACCCTATATAATCTCCTGTGGCCATCTGCAGGGCTGCATTGGTGTTATCTGCAATACCAAGATTTTTATCCAAAATACAATAGCGAATCCTTTTATCCTTTTTCGCATAATTATCCAGAATTTCTTCTACTGTTTTGTCCCCTTCACTGCCGTCAGCAACACATAATTCCCAGTTGGCATATGTCTGGTTGACAACAGAATCTAACATTTCTCGCAAAAAACCCTCTGGTGTCTTGTAAGTTGGAACAATGATGCTGATTTTAGGCTGTTTTTCAAAAATCTTAGTTTTCTGTTGTTGCAGTTCTTCCTCAGAAGGCATATTTTCTGCAAACCACTCTGCATAAGGCTTTTCTCTCCGATTTACTCCCTGTATGATGTATGCTTTTAGGCCTCTCACTCCATTTTCCCGCATATAGTGAAAAACCTTTTTTATAGTTCTTGGATTTGTTTTCTTTATTCCCTGTCTTGCAAATCCAATGGTTGATTTTACTTTCTGTCTTCGCATAAGTTTTTCTGGAAAAAGATGAATATTAATCGCATTTATTCCATCTGATAGACGCAGTTTATAAGTTTTTCCTCTTTCATACGGAAACTCCAGATGAAATCCACATCTGCTGTTTTCTTTTGAAGCAAATCCGGCCTCAACAAGATCTGGTCTGTTTAAAATCTGCGCAGTAAATTTTATTTCTTTTTCATCACTATCAAACACTTTATATTTCACAGACATATTTTCTATATTTGAAAATGTCCAGCCGGAAACTACAATATGTTCTTTATCAATATAGTATTGGTCAATATTATGTGATATGCTGCTTCTGTCAACAATATCCAATATTTCCTGTTTTTCCAATTTCTTTATCAGCTTTTTCTTTCCCTCAGCCTGGATATAAAACTGGAATTCTTCAATTGTTTCTTCTGGGTCTACATATACCTTTATATGAAAACCGCACATTTTATCTACAGCAAAATGTTTGAATTTTTTTACCACGTCTGGTCTTTTAATTTTTTTTAATCTATTGGCAACTACTTTTCCATTAATTTCTGTAATTAGTTCAAAAGGCTGTCCATTCTTTTCAAACGCCCAACCATTGACCCGAATATAAGATTCATCAGGCTTTATCCGGTATTTGATTACATCAATACAACTTTTATACTGCATGTTTTCTCCAATCTGTCTATTTCTTATTTTAAAAATTTATACAACAGTTTAACAAATCCAACTACATATAACAGTAGACCAATCAAAACAATAAAATCCTTGATATTAAACTCTTTTGCCAGTACTTTCAGAACAAGCGCCTGATTCTGTTCTGTTCCATTTATTTTTAAGGACTTTGCACTGTTTTCTTTTTTTGTGGTAAAAATACTGATTCCTTCTCCTGTATCAACCCCGTCCCCTCTAATCGTAAGACGGTACTGATTTTCTTTACTGTTCTTCACCTCTGGAAAAGAAATCTCTTTATAATCGTTATCTACAAATTCTGAAATTTTCAACTTGCCTTCCGCTACAACAGAATCATCTTTAACATTTACCAATTCATATGTCAACTGTTTATCGTTTGACCGTCCCCAGGTAGAAGTACGAATCAGAAGTCCGTTCATTCCATTATAATGCACTACAAATTCCTGTTCTATCTCTGCTCCATTGCTGATTTCTCCTACATTCTGATAAGCTGCTGCATCTACAGTCATATCATATATTGGTTGTTTCCACTGTCCATATGCATGAACAGCCCCAACTGTTACCATAAGAAGCATGATGATTATTCTCTTTGCTATTTTTTTCATATAAACCTCACTCTGACCTTCTTTTAATATGCCTGTTCATAAAGAGCACATACTTCTTCTGTGGGTCCAATCATTCGAACATGCCCTTTTTCAATCCATACTGTTTTCGTACACAGCTTTTTAACCTGTTCAATACTGTGGGATACAAATAAAATAGACGTATCCTTTTTCATCATCTGCTGAATACGCTTCTCGCATTTTTGCTGAAATCTAAAATCTCCAACAGAAAGCACTTCATCTACGATCAAAATATCAGGAGTACCTATCGTTGCAATTGCAAAAGCAAGACGTGCAAGCATACCAGACGAAAAATTCTTAATTGGAACGTCCATAAAATCTCTGAGTTCTGAAAACTCTACAATATCCTCATAATGTGCTTCCATAGATTTCCTGTCATATCCCAGAATTGCCCCATTCAGGAAAATATTCTCTCTCGCAGTCAAATCATGGTCAAATCCTGCTCCCAGTTCAATTAAGGGTGCTACTGTCCCATAAACTTTGACACTTCCTGTATATGGCTTTAATACACCTGCTACAGTTTTTAACAATGTACTTTTCCCGCATCCGTTGAGTCCAATCAATGCAACCGATTCACCTTTTCTACAGTCAGACTTACATTCTGAAGTGCCATAAACTCATCGTATTCTATCTGCTTTTTAATTTTCTTTATAATATATTCTTTTATGCTGTCAATCCGTTCCCGCGATAAATGAAACCTTA
The DNA here is from genome assembly GCF_003287895.1 of Blautia argi. Lineage (NCBI taxonomy): Bacteria > Bacillati > Bacillota > Clostridia > Lachnospirales > Lachnospiraceae > Blautia > Blautia argi. Next base: position 2,713,242 of record NZ_CP030280.1, read on the forward strand.
CGGAAACATTTGAAACTTCCACCATAATCTCTGACATATTTTCTCTCCTAAATATTAAGAATAAATTTATCCTGACTCTTATAAAATACAAATAATCCAAATAAAAATGTTCCTACTGCTATCACTGAACTTATCAAAAGCTGCCCCAAAGTAGGTAATGTATTATAAAGCATCAAATTTCTAAACATATTTAAAATTCCTGTTAGCGGATTCAATTCTACAAAAAATCTTATTTTGGGTGAAAGAATTGATATTGGATAAATAACAGGAGTTAAATATGTCAGTGCCGTAATCAAAACTCCGTATAAATGAATAATATCTCTGAATTTTACTGCAATTGTTGCCAACAGCAATCCGACACCTGTAGAAAGCACAATGAGTATTGCCATTGGTACAATCAGTAATAAAACAGTAAAATTAAGTTCCACATCTGAAAATATCATTACGACAATTAAAGCGCAAAAAGAAGCCATAACATTGACAATACTCGATGCTACTCTTGAAAGAGTAAACAAATATTTGGGAATATATACTTTCTTAATCAAAGGTGCATTTTGAATAATTGAAGACATTGCACTTGACGTTGACTCTGAGAAAAAGTTAAACACAACCTGTCCACTTAAAATATAAAGTGGATAATTTTCTACCTGAAATTTAAAAATATGAGAAAATACCACTGACAACACAAGCATCATCAGCAAAGGGTTCAAAAGAGTCCATAATACACCTAAAATGGATCGTCTGTACTTTGTCTTAATATCTCTTGTAACCAGTTCTTTAAGAAGTGGCCGGAATTTTAAAAAATTCTGTACATATACTGACACAGTTTATCCTCCAATCATTTATTCTTGTACTGTATATTCAGTTATGTTGTATTATAGCACTTCCTTAAAGCTTTTTCAATCTCCGAGATTTCCCTCTATATTCTTCAAATTATATATCACTTTACAAATGTTCCACACCGTGATACTCTGACAGTAATAATAAAATCGAGGTGTCCTATGTTTAACCCTAAAATAAGTATTTTAATGGTAAACTATAATCATGAAATACATCTTCCCCTGGCAATTGAAAGCGTTCTGGCGCAATCCTACCGAAATATTCAATTCGTTATTGTAGATGATGGTTCTACAGATAACTCACAGAAAATCATAGCTGATTATGCAGCAAAAGATTCCCGTATTGAATATTATTTTTTAACCCAAAACCGTCATATTTGCCATGCTACAAATTTCGGTTTCAGCAAAGTAACCGGGGAATATCTTGCAAGAATAGACAGTGATGATATCTGGTATCCTGATAAACTTCAAAAGCAGCTGAACTTTATGCAAAAAACACCTGATTGTGAGATATGTTTTTCCTGGACAGATTTGATTGATGAAAACGGAAAAAATATTAATACTTCAGAGCAAGATCTTTACAACCTGTTTAACGGACAACACCCTTCTTGCCAGGAACACTGGCTGGAATTTTTCTTTATACATGGAAATTGTCTTTCTCACCCTTCTCTGTTAATGAAAACTAAAATACAACAGGAAATCGGCGCATTTAACCCTGCTTATCGCCAAGTCCACGATTTTGATTACTGGATTCGCATTGCAAAAAAATATCCGATTTTTGTTATGGAAGAAAAACTAACTGCTATGCGTCGCTTTTTGTCCTCCTCTGCATTGAATACAAGTTCCGTAACAGAAGAAGATACAACCAGATATCTGAACGAATATTTACTAGTTCGCAAACATTTTTTTGATGACATGAATCCAGAGCTGTTTGTCCGTACCTTCCGTCCTTATTTTCGCAAAGCAGAAGCCTCTTCCCGCGAAGAACTGCTCTGTGAACAGGCTTTTTTACTCTGTAACTGTAATTATGGCGGCAAAGCAAATCCTATACTTGGCATCATGAAGCTGGAAGAGCTTTTAAACAGCCCTTCCACCGCTGAAGTACTGGAAAATACTTATGGTTTTACAGCAAAATCATATTATAAGCTCACTCAACAGCATATATTCTGCGACTCGTTTATTCAGGACTCTCTCCTTACTGCAGAATCTGATTCCGTTAGAATCGAAAAACTAACAAAGCATTTGACGGATTGCCAAAAACAGTTAGAGGAATCCAGAAAACAAATAGAAGTACTATCCGATACTCTTGAACTGCTTACCTCTTCTACTTCCTGGAAACTGACTGCTCCCATCCGTCATATTTTGGAGCATTTGCGGAAGCATACCTGATTTATGTGTATCCTGAAAAAAATGAGACCCTGAAAAAAATCATAGCAATTCCATAATTCTTTCTGCCACGAACACTGCCCCGCAGGAAAACAAAGCCACAGTTACCAGACTTTTTTTCTTTAAGGCCAGCAGTACAGCCATGACAAAGCCTGCAAGCGCCGAAAGCGGAGATTTCGTTGCATATAAAATCGCCGGAAAGGTCATAGCTGTCAGACAGGTATAGGGCACATAATATAAGAAAGAACGAACATAGACATTGGAAATCTTCTTCTGAATCAAAGTCAATGGCAACATACGAATCAAATATGTGACACCTGCCATTACCAAAATATAGATGTAAATCATTTCTCTTCCTCCTTGACCGGGAAAAGTACAGCCCCAAGCCCGGCTGCCAATATTGTGCAAAGAATCATAGAAAAACCGGAAGAAATCTCCTTCAGTACAGGCAGATAGTAAAAGGTTGTACTCAGTATCAGTGCTGTCACGGTTACAACTGCAATTTCTCTGTGTTCCTTTGCCACAGGAACTACAATAGCAATAAACATACCGTAAAGCGCAATACCAAGAGCGCTGATAATATCTGCCGGAAGCAAGGTGCCCGCCACAGCTCCTGCCAGAGTTCCTCCGCTCCAGCCTATGACCGGAAGCAGCATAAGTCCATACATATACCATTTTCCCACAGTCCCCGGCTTGGAACTTGCCACTGCAAAAATTTCATCTGTATTTCCATAGGCAATCAACATACGGTCAGCCAGACTTACAGAAGCATCCAGCTTCTGTGATAAAGACAGGGACATCAGTGCATATCGAATATTCACTACCAGCTGTGTAAGTGCCATCTCCATAAGAGATGCTCCGGAAACAATGACATTTAATCCGGCAAACTGCCCTGCTGATGTCAGATTCAACAGCGAAATCAAAACTGCATGAAAAGGGGAAATTCCATCCTTCACTGCCAGCATTCCAAAGGTAAAACTCACTGAAAAATAACCAATGCCAATGGGAATCCCGTCCTTCACTCCCTTTTTTATATTATTATGTACCATTTTTTCTCTCCCGTACCCTCTTTTTATTTTTTCTATAAAGAAAAGGACCATCGCTCAAAACAACAGCCCTTCTTTTCCTATTCTCCAAGTCCGCTCTCTATTGCCGCCACCAACGTCTTTAAGGCAGTTTCTTCATCTTCCCCTTCGCAGATAAGCTCTATTTCATTTCCACACTTGATACATGCGCCAAGTACGCTCAAAACACTTTTTGCATTTGCAGTATTCCCCTTAAAACGAAAGGTAATCAGCGACTTGAATTTCATAGCTTCTTTACACAAAAGTCCTGCTGGTCTTAAATGAAGACCTGTGGGATTTGTAATCGTTACTTTTTGACTAACCATAGACTCACTTCCTGTCCTCTTCTATTTTTCAGATGCTTCAATCAACGTTACCTTAACAGTAATATCCTCTACCAGTTCATATCCTTTAGGCAGGGATACAGATACCGGCAAAGTATTTTCTCCTGCTTTGACATCTTTCAAATTAATCTTCATCTGAATATCCTCTGTCTTCAGGTTATCCAAATCTTCCTCTTTTGCTTTGATGCGGGCAATCACCTTATCCGGTTCAAATTTGTAATTCATATCCTCCGGCTTGTTCTCCACCTTAATCTGTGTTGGAGATACCTCATAATCTCTGCTGTTATAAGGCAATATCTTCACTGTTGCAATCACCGTGCTGTTAATATCCCTTGCCAGACGCATATCCTCCGGAAGCAGTTCACTGATATCAACCTCTACATCAAAGTCTGAATCCCGACCGGAAACATCTATATAGCCACCCGGTATGGTTAGTACATTTCCCAGCTCTGCCAGCCTTTGCAGCTCCTCATCTGTACCTGCCAGACTCACGGTTTCCGGCACCACGCTGACAGAATCCACTTCATATCCATATTTCGGCGAACCACTGTATTCTGCCTGAAGCTGCACATTTTTCTTCACTTTCCAGAACTCTGTCTGAACCTTTATCTGATTGTTATGGATTCCTGCCAGATTCAGATACGACAGTTGCTTTTCTGAAAGTTCTTCCTGGTTTTTATCATATATTTTCAGTTCAGAATCTATCTCTCCGTCATTTTCGCTCTTCATGCCTGTAACATCAATCTTTGCCACAACTTTATCAATTTTATTCACAATGGAGTCCGGACCTGAAATCGTCACCTTTGCAGGATTCGCCTGGAGATTTCCCACCTCATAATCCTTGTCCGGCGTTGTATCTCCGGTATTGATTGCAATGGTCTTCTCCACACTTGTCTGATTTTCAATATCTACCTGAATATTTCTGGGCGTTACCGTAAGATTGTCATCACTGATATTTTTACAGGAAACCTCTACCGGCACCATTTTCGGAGTCCCTTCCATGTAAATTTGAGTCATATCTGCCTGCGCTATAATATCTTCTTTTTTTAAATCCTTTATTACACTTTCCGCTGCTTTGATGCGTACCTTTACCGTATCGTTTCCTTCCATAAGCAGAGGAATCTTCATATCATTTGCCAGATAAGATTCATTGACCAGGGTTACCGGAATCTCATAAAAGGTTTGAACAATCACAGGATCCTGAACATTTTTGACAATCAGCCAAATAAGAACCGCAATAAACAGGGAAAGAATTTTCAGTGTAAATTTATTCATCAGACTTTTTTTCATTCTTCATCAGTCCCTTCCAAAACTTTCTTTTATTTTTCAGTTTTTCCTGTTTTACGTTATTCTGTTCTACTTTCAGGATTTCCCTTAATTCCTCTTTTGTCACACCGACCTGAAGTCTGCCCCGGTTTGCCACAGAAACTCTTCCCGTTTCTTCTGACACAATAATGGTAAGGGAATCACTGACCTCACTGATACCCACTCCGGCTCTGTGCCTGGTTCCCAGATTTTTATTCAGTTCCAGATTATCCGACAGCGGCAGATAACAGGTTGCTGCTACAATTCTGTCACCCCTTACAATGACTGCTCCGTCATGAAGCGGTGTATTATGTTCAAAAATATTAATTAACAGCTGACTGCTGATTAAAGAGTCCAGATTAATCCCGGTTCTGATAAACTCATTTAAAATGGTATCTTCTTCAATAACAATCAATGCTCCAGTCTTTACTGCACCCATTTCAAAACTGGCGCGTACAATTTCATTCACCGTTCTGTCACTGAAACGTCCTGTTTCTTCTTTTTTATTACTGTCAAAGGGAATCAGGGTACTCACAATTTTCTTATGTCCCAGTTCTTCCAGCGCTTTTCTAAGCTCCGGCTGAAAAATAATCAGAATTGCCGTAATGGCATATCCACCGGCATTGTACACCAACCATAAAATGGTGTTCATTTCCAGAAGATATGCAATAAACGTAAATACTAATACAATTAAAATACCCTTTAAAAGAGAATAGGCTCTGGTATTTCTAATCCAAAGCATGAACTGATATACAAATACTGCTATCAGCAGTATTTCTACAATATCAATCCAGCGAATCGTGGAAAAGGACGCAAAGGCGCCAAAATAATTTTCCAGAAAATCAAAAATCCTGCCCATTTTCTTCACCTCCCCTTTCTTCAGCAACGTTTCTTTTTTTCTGTTTCAGAGGCAGATACCTGATATTTACAAATCCTTTAATGATTCCTCCAGCTGCTTTTCAAAGTCAAAATTCTCTTCATTCACACGCTCTACAGGAATCGCATCATCGTCCGGTTCTTCCTCCGGTTTTCTATCATAATCAGATGAAATTGTTTTTATACTCTTCTCTTTCTGTGCCACATAAGACTTCGGAACTGCTTTTACATAATAGACATATTCATCATCTTCAAATTGTGTCTTCTCACTTCTGGAATAATCCACACCAAGAACTGCAAACTCCAGCACAAATCCTATGATCAGGGACAGAACTGCTGATAAGATAACACTTCCCATAGAAATATCCACATTGAGGAACATGCCTCCTAAGATCATAATAACAATATAAACCACAGCTCCTACTGCATTTGCCACTCTCCAAGAATAATCAAAAGAGCATCTGGAAATAGTATAAACCAGCATAAGTACCACAACAAACGCCAGCACATTCAGCCACATTTCCTGATTTTTCATCAAACCATCTAACAAGATTTGCAGCTTTTGTACTGCTTCTGTTTCTTTTCCCTGCAGAACTGTGCTTTTATCTTTTACCACCTGCATGAAAAAATATAAAATCACCCCGCAGCCTGCAGGCACAACACAGGCCGGACCTCTTAAAAGTCCTCCTCCAATGGGAACAGCCGCTGAAATATGGAAGCGAAAGGCTGCAGGTGTAAGCACCAGAGCCAGATTATCCTCTGATGTAAATCTTAAAAATAAAATCAGCAGCAAAATAATCAAAAGAGCTGCAAATCCGGCCACTTCAAGTCCTACTGCGTAACAATGCAGAACAATCAGGACACAGCCAATCACGGTCATAACATTTACCGGAAGTACGGCGCAAATGATAGATAAAATCAACACAATAAAAATATTATCCAGTTTTTCCATAAATCCCAGACTGGAATTAATGCTGTTAAACAACAGAAAAGCCAGAAAAAACTTAAATACAGAAAGAAGCAGCACATCATGCTCGCTGTAAAATTCTTTTATTTTCTGCTTTAACTCCAACAATACGGTCATTCTTTTGTTCTCCTCCCTGTAATTCTTCCGTTTCTTCTTTCCTCTCGGTCGTAGGCTTTCTTCATCTGCGTCAGACCTCTGTAGTATTCCTGGATTCCCTTCTGTGCTTTGGAATACTTCACAGAACAGTAAACATATGTCAGAATACTGTAAGCAACTAACAGAATAATATACAGCCCGATCACCTCTGCTGCCATAAAAACCAGATTCATTTTATGAATGTTTTCCATAAAATACTCACTTCTATATCCAAAATAAATCATCAGCAGCAATCCATAGGCTATGGTCGTCAGAAAAAAATTTTTGATTAATGCCAGTCCGATATAATCACTTCTATAGTAATTGCTTATGGCAAGATGCTTTTTCCCCTCTCCGGACTCATAAACAGCCAATTTATGCATTTTCTTGATTTTCTGGTTATTTAGCATAACGTACCTCTTTCCAAGTTTATCCTTTTGAAAAACTTACAATCATACATATTGCATTATAGCATATTCCTGACAAGTGAATCAAGACCTTTCAGCTATCTGCGCCTATGGCAATGGTAAGGAAGAATACCCTTTCTGTTCCGCTGTCTTTTAAAAGCTTTGCAGCCGCCTCCATGGTTGTTCCGGTTGTATAAATATCATCTACCAGCAAAACGCAATGATAAGGATTCTTTTTTGAAAGAGAAAAAGCGCCCTTCATATTCCGTTTTCTTTCTTTATAATCCAATTCCTTTTGCGGTCTGGTATTGACTTTTCTTTTGATAAGACAGGAATCAACCGGAAGCTGCAGGCTTCTTCCTAATGCTTCTGCAATAAGCTCTGCCTGGTTATATCCTCTTTTTTCTATTCTCTTTTGATGCAGAGGAATGGGGATAAGTACCTCTATCTTCCATTTTTTTATAAGTTCACGTGAATAAACTGCTGCGATTTGTCCATAAAAGCTGCCGTATTCCTGCCGCTTTCCGTATTTCAGCTTAAATAAAGATTCCTGAAGAATTGAACTGTAAGGGAATATTCCGATTCCCTCATCAAAAAGACGCGATTTTTGACAATCTCTGCAGTATTCCTGCTCCCCACTTTTCAGAGGCTTAGAACATTTAAAGCATCTGGGTCCTGTCACAGGCTTTAATTTTCCCCTGCAGCCTTTGCAAATTCTGCTCCCCCTTGGCATTGCAATATCATGACAGACAGGGCAGCGCCTGGGGTACAGAATATCTAAAAATAATTTTCCTGCTTTGCTTATCAATAGCTCTCCTTTATACGCAAATCCAGGGTCGTATACCTGTTTTGCTCCATGCGGTTGTTTTCCATTTCATAAAAAGTGTTCTCATCTCCCACCAGAGTTACACATTTTCTGGCACGGGTCACTGCCGTATAAAGCAAATTCCGGTTCATTAACATTTTAGGTCCTCCCAGAAGGGGAATCACCACTGCCGGATATTCGCTTCCCTGCGCTTTATGTATAGTAATTGCATATGCCAGTTCCAGCTCGTCCAGTTGTTTGAAAGAATATTCCACAAATTTCCGCTCCTCAAACTCTACGGTAACAGTTTCTGCAAAAGCATTGATTTCTCTCAGAATACCGGTATCTCCATTAAAGACGCCCACGCCCTTTTCTACCGGAATCCCATACAGTCCCCTGACTTCCCACTCAATCTGATAATTATTTTTAATCTGCATTACCTTATCGCCTTCACGGAAAAGGCCGTTTCTGTATTCCTTTTCTTTCTTTTCCTTTTCCGGCGGATTCAGATACTGCTGTAAAATCACATTCAGCCGCTCTACTCCCAAAAGTCCTTTCCGCATAGGAGTCAGCACCTGAATATCATAGGGCTCTGCATCAACAAATTTCGGAAGTTTTTTCTGTATCAGCGTAATCAGCACGCTGATGATAACATTGGCGTCGTATCTCTTTAAAAAGAAGAAATCCATGCTCTTATTATCCAGGGAAACGGGAATGCCCTGATTAATTTTATGTGCATTCACCACAATATCGCTTTGGGACGCCTGACGGAAGATTTTTACCAGTTCCACTACTGAAAATTTTCCGGAAGAAATAATATCCTTCAGAACACTTCCCGGTCCCACGCTGGGAAGCTGATTCACATCGCCTACCAAAATCAGCCTGGTACCTGATACAATGGCTGATAAAAGGGCATGCATGAGGAAAATATCCACCATAGACATTTCGTCTATGATAATCACATCTGCTTCCAGAGGATTCTGGGCATTTCTCTCAAAGTAAATCCCTCCTGAAGATTCCTCCGGCATTCCCGATAATTCCAAAAGGCGGTGTATGGTCTTTGCATCATATCCGGTTGCCTCTGTCATACGCTTTGCCGCTCTTCCTGTAGGCGCTGCCAGGGCAATGTCCAAGCCCTCCATCTCGAAATAACGGATAATCGCGTTAATGGTTGTAGTCTTTCCTGTTCCGGGGCCTCCGGTAACAATCAGTAATCCATTTTTTACAGCTTCTGCCACTGCCTTTTGCTGCATTTCATCAAGCTCGATATTTTCGCTTTTCTGGATTCTCCTGATTTTATCCTGAATCACACGGTCATCTGCCGTATCCTTTAAATTCAGCTCATGAAGCATCTGGGCTGTATGAAGTTCTGTCTGATAATACTGGCTGGCGTATACAATACGCTCTTTGCCTGCCTGTGTTTCTATTTCTTTTAAAACAATTTTTCGGTCAATGGAAAGGTCTGCAATGTGTTTTTCCATATACTGTGCCTTTACTCCCAGCAGCCCCTCTGCCCTCTGCAGCAAAATCTTCTGCGGAAGATACACATGCCCCTCCACCGTGGACTGCAATAATATGTACAAAAGGCCGCTTCTGATACGATAATCAGAATCTGTATGAATCCCGATTCTGGCTGCAATTTCATCTGCAATCTTAAATCCCACCCCGCTGATATCTTCAGCCATTTTGTAAGGATTTTCTTTGAGGATTCGATACATATCCTGCTTGTACTGCTGATAGATTTTTGCCCCCAGGTTCTGAGAAATGCCATATTGCTGCAAAAACATCATGGCTTTCCTCATATCTGACTTTTCCTCCACCTGTTCGGCAATTTCTCTGGCCTTTCTTTCACTGATACCCTTTATCTCAGCAAGCCGCTCCGGCTCTTCATCAATAATTCTCAGTGTGTCCTCTCCGAATTTTTTCACGATTCTGGCAGCCAGAGCTGCGCCTACTCCCTTTATAGCTCCTGACCCCAGATAGCGCTCCATAGCCAAAGAATCCTGGGGAATCACTGCTTCATAAGAATATACGGAAAACTGCTGTCCATAGGACGGATGTTCTGTATAATGCCCTTTTGCCCTAATATTTTCTCCTTCATTTAAAAACTGAAAGGTTCCTACACAGGTCAGCTCCTCTCCATCTACAACCAAACAGGCAACTGTATATCCATTGTCCTGATTACGGTATATAATATGGTCTACATATCCCTCTATGATTTCTTCCACGTCTTTTCCCTCTGTTTCTCTGACTTTGTATTTTACAGCCTGCCGTTCATTTTGCTCATCAGCTCCATATACTGTCCGGTACCGATTGCCACTGCAAGAGCTGGCTCCTCTGCCACAATGGTATTAATGCCTGTTTCCTCTTCTATAAGCTCCTCCAGTCCTCCCAGAAGCGCTCCTCCTCCGGTAAGCACAATGCCTCTTTCCGCCACATCTGCCGCCAGTTCAGGCGGTGTTTTTTCCAGAATGCTGTGTATAGTTTCCATAATCTGTGCAGACGCATCCTTTAAAGCTTCCCGGATTTCTTCGGAATTCAGCGTTACGCTTTTGGGAAGTCCGGTAATGGTATCTCTCCCCTTCACCTCCATGCTCTTTGCCTGAGGTGTTGCATATACAGTTCCAATCTGAATCTTAATATCCTCTGCAGTGCGCTCTCCAATCATCAGATTGTGTTTTTTCCTCACATATCTGGTAATTGCCTCGTCGAAATCATCTCCGGCCACCTTAATCGATGTGGAAACAACTGTGCCTCCCAGAGAAATCACCGCTACATCTGTCGTTCCGCCTCCGATATCCACAATCATATTTCCAAACGGTCTGGTAATGTCAATTCCTGCTCCAATGGCAGCGGCAATGGGTTCCTCTATAATCGACACTTCTCTGGCTCCTGCCTGATAGGTTGCCTCTTCCACAGCCTTTTTCTCTACCTCCGTAATTCCACTGGGCGCACAGATGCTGATACGGGGTTTCCGAAACGCTCTTTTTCCAATGGCCTTGGAAATAAAATATTTCAGCATTTTTTCCGTAACCTCATAATCCGATATGACACCCTGACGCAGAGGCCTGACTGCTACAATATTTCCCGGTGTTCTTCCAATCATCTGCCGGGCTTCCTCTCCCACTGCCTTTATCTTATTACTTTCTTTATCATATGCAACCACGGAAGGTTCCTTCAAAACAATTCCTTTACCCTTGGCATAGACAAGGATACTGGCTGTTCCAAGATCAATTCCAATATCTGATGCTGCCATTTTACTACCCCTTTCCTGAACTTTTTAACCGTCAAGTCCGGTTTCTTTTCCATTATATACAACTTCCCCTTCATTGAAAAGGGGCAATCATCTCAAATATTTTGACACATATTGACCTGTATAAGAATCCGGATTGGTTGCTACCTGCTCCGGTGTTCCCTTTGCAATCACAGTTCCTCCCTTATCTCCTCCTTCCGGTCCAATGTCAATGATATAATCTGCGGTTTTAATCACATCAAGATTATGTTCTATGACTACCACAGTATTTCCACCCTCAGAAAGTCTTTGCAGAATCTCTATCAGTTTATGAACATCTGCAAAATGCAGACCTGTAGTTGGCTCGTCCAGAATGTAGATCGTTCTTCCCGTGCTTCTTTTACTCAGCTCAGAAGCCAGCTTGATTCTCTGGGCTTCGCCTCCGGAAAGCTCCGTGGACGGCTGTCCCAGACGAATGTAGGAAAGCCCCACATCATAAAGTGTCTGTATTTTCCTCTTAATAGACGGTACATGGTCAAAAAATTCCAATGCCTCTTCCACTGTCATATTCAGCACATCATAAATACTTTTTCCCTTGTACTTTACTTCCAGGGTTTCTCTGTTGTACCGCTTCCCATGGCAGACCTCACAGGGAACATACACGTCCGGGAGAAAATGCATTTCAATCTTCAGGATACCATCTCCGCTGCAGGCTTCACATCTGCCACCCTTTACGTTAAAGCTGAATCTTCCCTTTTTATAGCCTCTTGCCTTGGCATCTGCTGTGGCAGCAAATAAATCACGAATCTGGTCAAACACACCTGTATAGGTTGCCGGATTTGACCTGGGAGTTCTTCCAATCGGGGACTGATCTATAGCAATGACCTTATCTAACTGCTCCACACCTTCAATGCACTTATGTTTTCCCGGAATGATTCTGGCTCTGTTCAGTTTCCTTGCCAGACTTTTATACAAAATTTCATTTACAAGAGAACTTTTTCCGGAACCGGAAACCCCGGTTACGCAGGTCATCACTCCCAACGGTATTTTTACGTCAATATTCTTTAAATTATTTTCTGCCGCCTTACGAATCGTCAAAAATCCCGTTGGCTTTCTCCGTACAGCAGGAACTGGTATCTGCAGCTTTCCGCTTAAATACTGTCCGGTAATGGAATTAGGATTCTTCATAATTTCCTCTGCCGTTCCTATGGCAACCAGATTGCCGCCATGCTCGCCTGCGCCAGGTCCGATATCTACCACGCAGTCTGCTGCCCGCATGGTATCCTCATCATGCTCTACTACAATCAGCGTATTTCCCAAATCTCGCAGATGTTTCAAGGTTGCCAGAAGCTTGTCATTATCTCTCTGATGAAGACCAATACTTGGCTCATCTAAAATATAGGCAACCCCTACAAGCCCGGAACCTATCTGTGTTGCCAGACGGATTCTCTGCGCCTCTCCGCCGGAAAGCGTTCCTGTAGCTCTTGCCAAAGTAAGATAATCCAGGCCTACATTTACCAGGAATCCCACTCTTGCCCTGATTTCCTTTAATACCTGCTCTCCAATTATCTGCTGGGTGGGTGTCAGCTCCAGATTCAGCAGGAAATGCTGCAGATTTTCAATGGACATAGAGGTAACCTCATAAATATTCTTTCCTCCTATTGTCACTGCCAGAGCCTCCGGCTTCAGTCTTTGTCCCTTACAAGAGGGGCAGGGAGTAATTCTCATAAAACTTTCATATTCCTGCTTCATTGTGTCAGAACCGGTTTCCCGATAGCGACGCTCCACATTTTTTACAATCCCCTCAAAGGCAACATCATAAACGCCCTCGCCTCTCTGACCTTTATAATAGACCTTTACTTCCCTTCCGTTGGTCCCGTGAATCAGAATGTCCTGAATCTGCTGAGGATAATTCTCAAAAGGAGTATCCAAATCAAAGTGATATTCTTTTGCCAGAGCGTCCAAAATTGCCCTGGTAAAGCTGCCTTTATCTGTACAGGACTGCCAACCCATAACTGTAATTGCTCCCTGCGAAATGCTCAGACTTCTGTCCGGTATCATCAGATCCACATCAAATTCCATGCGGTACCCCAAGCCAAAGCAGGAAGGACATGCACCAAAGGGATTGTTAAAGGAAAAGCTTCTGGGCTCTATTTCTTCAATACTGATGCCGCAGTCAGGACATGCAAAATTCTGGCTGAAGTTTATCTGATTTCCGTCCATGGTATCCACCACAAGTTTTCCCTCTGCCAGGTTTAACACGGTTTCTATGGAATCCGTGAGCCTCTTCTCGATTCCTTCCTTTACAATCAGCCGGTCTACTACAATCTCAATGTTGTGCTTAATATTTTTGTCTAGCTTAATTTCTTCACTGAGTTCATAGAGATTTCCGTCAATCTGCACACGCACATACCCGCTTTTTCTAGCCTGCTCCAAAAGCTTGGCATGAGTTCCCTTTCTTCCCCTGACTACTGGCGCCAGGAGCTGAATCCTGGTTCTTTCCGGCAGTCCCATAATATGGTCCACCATCTGGTCTACGGTCTGCTTCCTGATTTCTCTTCCGCATTTCGGGCAGTGAGGGGTACCAATACGGGCATAAAGCAGTCGGAAATAGTCATAGATTTCCGTAACTGTTCCCACTGTAGAACGTGGATTCCTATTAGTAGACTTCTGGTCAATGGAAATAGCCGGAGAAAGCCCCTCAATGCTCTCCACGTCCGGTTTCTCCATCTGTCCCAAAAACTGACGGGCATAGGAAGACAGGGACTCCATATATCGTCTTTGTCCTTCTGCATAAATGGTATCAAATGCCAGAGAGCTTTTACCGGAACCGCTCAGTCCGGTAAGAACCACCAGTTCATTTCTGGGAATATCCACATCCAGATTCTTCAGATTGTTCTCATTCGCTCCCCTTATCTTAATAAATTGTCTTGCCTGCATTTTCACTGCCATAGTTGTACCTCTCCAAATAATATTTATCTTTATCTGTATCTGTCAGTTTTATTCGTAAAATAACTATATCATATCCCACAGGATTTTTCAAACATTTGTTCTGTTTTCTAATTCACAAAAATATAGGGAAAATAAATCTGAAAACTGTGTATTTTTCTGTCACAGTCTGTTTGAATTGTAAAAATTTTGTCCTGTTGCTTTGATAAATGAAAAAAGCTGCCGCATATACGCACATCAGAAATCCAAATTGTTATTTCCAACTGCTGTTTTCTGCGGCAGCGCCTGTCTTCTTATGCTTTTTCCTGCTCCTTTTTACAGGAAGAGCAGATATACTGCATAATATCTCTTCTGGTCACAATTCCTATAAAATTCTTCTGGTCATCAATCACCGGTACGAAATTCTGCCGCATAGCTTTATCCAGCAAATCCTCCATATCAGAATCTATCCGCACTGGTGTATAATCCGCCCTTCTCTTAAAAGAAGTAATCGGCACATCTTCCGCACTTTTTAAATTTAAATCTGCACGGTTTTTTAATCCCCACAATAAATCGCCTTCTGTAATTGTCCCCACATATTTTCCGTTTTCATTAATAATTGGTATACAGGAATATTTATGATACTCCATCTTTTCCAGAACCTGCCTAAGACTGAAGGTATCATAAATATAAGCTACATCTACTTTGGGGGT
The DNA here is from genome assembly GCF_003287895.1 of Blautia argi. Classification (NCBI taxonomy): domain Bacteria; kingdom Bacillati; phylum Bacillota; class Clostridia; order Lachnospirales; family Lachnospiraceae; genus Blautia; species Blautia argi. Next base: position 2,728,243 of record NZ_CP030280.1, read on the forward strand.
AAGAAAAAATAATATGTTCATGTCGTTCCTCCCCTGCTTTCCTTCTCTATTCTGCCACATTAGAAAAGGGAATTCCAGAACAAAACCATTAAACTTTATTAAAAATCTATAAAATCCCGGAAACTTTTTTATTACTTATCCAGTCAGTCAAACAAAAATTCAGACAAAACCAAATTGCTTAAAAGCACACCCTCTTGTGAAAGATAAATTCTGTCCTTATGCTCTTTTAACATACCATTTTCCAGACATTTGTGCAGTGCTTTCTCATAAACCATATCAAGCTCCTGGCCAAAAGTACGGCGAAATTCTTTTCTGGATACCCCTCTTGTCTTACGAAGTCCCAGAAACATAAATTCTTCCATCTGACGCGCCTCTTCCAGAAACTGCACGTCTTCCCGCATGGTTTTCGGCTGCCCGCAGCGTTCCAGATAAATATTCATATCCTTTGTGTTGCTCATACGGATATTTCGTACCATGGAAGCCGCCCCCAGGCCAAGCCCCAGATAGTCGCCTCTTTCCCAATATTTCAGATTGTGTCTGGACTCCCTGCCCGGTTTCGCATAATTGGAAATCTCATACTGCTCATATCTCTGCTCTTTCAAAAATTTCCCTGTCCAGAGGTAAATCTCCCGGCTTTCCTCTTCCTCCGGCAAAAGCTCCGGGTGCTCTGCATATTTCTCAAAAAAAGGGGTTCCCTCTTCAAGAATGAGCTGATATACCGAAATATGCTCCGGCGAGAGCGCGGCAAGAACGGACAGTTCTTCTTTCCATTCCTCCAGCTTCTGACCCGGTATGGAAGAAATCAAATCCACACTGATGTTATCAAATCCTGTCTGTCTTGCCAGTTCATAGCTTTCCAAAAATTCCTCATAAGTATGGATTCTGCCCAGAAGCTTCAGCTTTTCATTGTTTACAGACTGCAGTCCTATGCTCAGACGGTTCACCCCATTTTCCTGATAGCAGCGAAGCTTTTCTTCTGTAACTGTTCCCGGATTCATTTCCAGAGTGATTTCCGGTCTTTTTTCCAGTTCAAAAATCTCCTGAATTTTCTTTAAAATTCGCTCTGTCTGTTCTGCTTCCAGAATGGAAGGGGTTCCACCGCCGAAAAACACGGTAGAAACCCGATAACCCTTTGCAAACTCCCTGTAACTCTCAATTTCTTTTAACAATGCCTGTACATAAATTTCCTTCTCTTCTACAGTGCCGCACCAGGACAAAAAGTCGCAATATCCGCATTTTTTCATACAGAAGGGAATATGCACATACAATCCCAAATCTTTTTTCATAAATACCTTCCCCGGTTTCTTATTTATCGTCCAGCTTTAATACGCTCATAAATGCCTTCTGCGGAATTTCTACATTTCCAATCTGGCGCATTCTTTTCTTTCCTTCCTTCTGCTTTTCCAGAAGCTTTCTCTTACGGGAAATATCGCCGCCGTAACATTTTGCCAGCACGTCTTTTCTCATGGCTTTTACGGTTTCTCTGGCAATAATCTTGCTTCCCACTGCTGCCTGAATAGGAATTTCAAAAAGCTGTCTTGGAATTTCTTCTTTCAGTTTTTCACACATTTTTCTGCCTCGCTCGTAAGCAGAATCCGCAAACACAATAAAGGACAGAGCGTCTACTTCTTCTTTATTTACCAGAATATCCAGCTTCACAAGATTACTCTGCTCGTATCCCAGCATTTCATAATCAAAGGACGCATAGCCTCTGGAACGGGATTTCAAAGCGTCAAAGAAGTCATAAATAATTTCATTCAACGGCAAATGATAGTGCAAAAGCGCTCTTGTGGTTTCCATGTACTCCATGCCCTGATACTGCCCTCTTCTTTCCTGGCACAGATCCATAATCGGCCCGATAAACTCTGTCGTCACCATGATCTCTGCCTTTACCATAGGTTCTTCCATGTATTCAATTTCCGAAGGATCCGGCAAATTTGACGGATTAGTCAAATCAATGACTTCTCCATTGGTTTTATGCACTTTATACACAACGCCTGGCGCGGTTGTCACTAAATCCAGGTTGTACTCTCGCTCTAGTCTTTCCTGGATAATCTCCAGATGCAAAAGTCCTAAAAATCCGCAACGGAATCCAAATCCCAGGGCAATGGAGGTTTCCGGTTCAAAAAACAAAGAAGCATCATTTAACTGCAGCTTCTCCAGGGCTTCACGCAAGTCCTGATATTTGGCTCCATCTGCCGGATATACCCCGCAGAATACCATTGGATTCACCTTTTTATAACCCGGCAGAGGCTCTGCACAGGGACCGTCATTGTCTGTAATGGTATCACCTACTCTGGTATCCTTTACATTTTTAATGCTGGCAGTAATATAACCTACCATACCTGCTGAAAGCTCTTCACAGGGAATAAACTGTCCTGCACCGAAATACCCCACTTCCACAACCTCTTCCACTGCTCCGGTTGCCATCATACGGATTTTTGTGCCTTTTTTCACAGTTCCCTCTTTAATTCTGCAAAAAACAATAACCCCTTTATAAGAATCATATACAGAGTCAAAAATCAATGCCTGAAGAGGATTCTCCGGGCTGCCCTTTGGCGCCGGAATTTTGGTTACAATCTGCTCCAAAACCTCTTCCACGTTAAGTCCTGTCTTTGCGGAAATCAGAGGTGCATCCTGGGCTTCAATACCGATAACGTCCTCAATTTCATTAATAACTCTCTCCGGATCTGCGCTTGGCAGGTCAATCTTATTTATAACCGGAAAAACGTCCAAATCATGGTCTAATGCCAGATACACGTTAGCAAGCGTCTGGGCTTCAATGCCCTGGGCAGCGTCCACTACTAAAATAGCGCCATCGCAGGCCGCAAGACTTCTGGACACCTCATAGTTAAAATCCACATGTCCCGGTGTATCAATCAGGTTAAAAATATATTCTTCTCCGTCCTGTGCTTTATATACAATACGCACAGCCTGAGATTTAATGGTAATGCCTCGTTCCCGTTCCAAATCCATATTGTCCAGAACCTGTGCCTGCATCTCGCGGTTTGTCAGAAGTCCTGTCTTTTCAATAATTCTATCCGCAAGTGTGGACTTTCCATGGTCAATATGGGCAATAATACAAAAATTACGAATTTTGCTCTGGTCTATAAATGGCATATATGTTCCTCCTATGCTCTTTTCTCCTTATACTTCTTTACTCTCAAAATATACAGTCTGAGTATACCATGTTCATCAGTTGTTATCAAACAAATTTCGATACTGGATTTTCTCATATTCCCGGATTTCTTCAAATTCTGATGCCTCGTCCCAGGTAAACCATTCTCCCTGACTGTTTTTCACACCATAAACATTGACTACCGGATAGCTCTCATACAAATTTTCCAGATACTTCTGATAATCTGTAAGCGAAATTCCCGCAGTTTCACAGAGAAGAGTGGACAGATAGTTCAGACTGATGTTTTCATACTGCTTTTCTGCGATATCGTAGTTTGCATAAATCATAAAGGGAACCTGGTATTTCAGCGATGTTTTTTCTGCAGGAGTTCCCGCAACAGTATCTTCCAGTGCCTCGTAAATCTCTTCTTCCACTTTGGGGTAATGGTCGCCAAATACACAGACAACTACAGGTTCTTCCTCCTGTTCAAAATACTGCAGCAATTCTTCCAGAGCTTTATCAGACTCCTCTACCAGAGTAAGATATTCTTCCGCCCCTACAAAATTTTCTCCCGGATTTGTAATTTGTATGGGATTCGGCATACCGCTTCCTGTATATCCTCCATGGTTCTGCATGGTTACATTAAATAGAAAGAGTGGACCGTTCTTTTTATGCTTTTCAAATTCTTCTTTCAGAATTTTGTAATCTCCTCTGTCAGACACTACTCCTCTCAGAGTTTCCGGGTTTTTCATATCATCCAGATACAATGCCTCATCAAAGCCCAAAAATTCATATACATTTTTTCGATTCCAGCCACTGCTGTCCATGGGGTGCATAAATACAGAAGTATATCCATGCGCTTTCAACTGACTGTTCAGACTGGGAGTTCCCTGCTTTACATAGTTTTGAAAAGGAATGGTTCCGCTTGGGAAAAACGCATTGGAAAAGCCTGTCAGGAATTCAAACTCAGAATTTGCCGTCCACCCTCCAAAAATCGGTACACTCACAAACCCTTTGATAACATTTTCCTGTCTGTTGTCCCAGTTTGGCATAAATGGCCTGTTGGTTTCTATAGCCCCAAGCTTTCTGAAATCCGAAAAGGATTCATTCATAATGGCTATAATATGGGGTTTTTTTATATTCTCTGAGGTTTCCACCTTCAATCCCCGTCCTTCCCGGCTTCCCTTTGCAGCTTCTGAAGATTTTACTGCCTCCTGCTCATATCCTTCCGGTTTTTCCACCTTTAAAAACGGAAGCCCTACTGCAAAATCCAAAAACGCGCCATGGTCTTTTTCACTGACCTCCAATTCCCATAAATACGGCTTTACAGAGTATTCCTCCAAAAAAGGTTCATCTGCTATTAGCAGGGATAGAATACTGATAAAACATAAACTGACTGCGCCTGTTATGATTCGGACTCTTTTTTTATTTTTACGGAAAATATAAAATCCTGTAAGCACCAGCAGGATTGCCCATAAAAGAACCTGCATTCTTTCTTCCGTAAAATCTAAAGTATATCCTTCTGCCACATTAGCGGCTGTCTTCACTGCATAGATATCCGCTGCCCGAAGTCCGTTTCCCCGAAACTCCTTGACAAAGCTGTACAACAATCCATAAAAGGTAAAAATTCCGGTTCCCGCCGCGACTGTCCAGGCTGTATTATTGAAAAGAAAATACAGAAGCATAAAAACGGTCAGTATCAGAAAATAATTTAAAAATACAAATAAAAACTGCATCTTTGCCACAGAATTATCATGAAGGGATTCGATAACCCCTACGCAAAATGCCGGCGCTCCCAGAAATAAAAACAAGGACAAATACTCCTTTACCTTATCCGGTATTCTGAACTTTATCATCAGCCCTAAAATCAAAATTCCATCTAAAGTAAACAGACCACCAAGATTCTCTGTTTCTGCTTTCATCTGTGTATCCATAAAATTCCAGAAAAATATATATATTAAGAAAACTGCTGCCGCACCCAGAATTCTGACTTTGCTGCTTTTCTCAAAAAATTTTTTATATAACTTGTTTCCAACATCTTGAAATTTATATTTTCCCAATTTCGTCTTTTTCATTTTTTTATCCTTTATCTGAAAATTATTTACGTTTAAAAAGACTATTACATCAAAGAACCTTTAACAACACCTGTGTCTTTTCTGAATAAACATCTAAGTATTATTAATACGCTCTTAATATAACAGTCTTATAGTTTATAATAATTATTGACAATATGTCAGAAAATATTGTTGATAAAAAGCTCCATGCGTAACCCAAAGCATTACCAGCAAAATTATCATGGTGTATGTCTTTTCATTCCACTTTCCTTCTATTTTTTCTGAATAAAACGCCATACATAAAGGATATAAAAGCGGAAGGTAGTATCTTGCCTGTACCCCCAATATACTCGTTGCTCCAACTGGTGTGAATACAATATATAACGATGACCAGATAAGACCTATTACTACAAATATCAACGTCCCTAACCATACCTTATACATTATCTTAGTTTTCCCTTTTAAAACCAGCTCTTTCTTTTTTTCGGTAAGTGCAACCCCAATACTAAAAACTCCCAAAAATGAAGTCCAAGGGTGCATATTTGCATATGCCAGAAATCCCAAACTCTCGCTTCCAAATAAATATGCGTCAAGACTACTCCAAACATCCTTAAAAAATATTTTTATATAAGCAAACGGGTGAGTAAGCACTAATGCAAACTGTTCCATAACATTCGTGTCACCGCCTCTTTCATCGCCTTCTACAGCTCCCGCCGCCGCTGGAAGAAGCATCGTCATAATCATACATAAACAAACGATTACAATAATACCCTTCATAAGAATTCTTTGCTTGCCAGAACTAAACTTGGTCTTTGGAAGTGCCAAGAGTGTTGCCAGCAGAAAAATATATACTGGTTTCGGGCAACTGCCTATCACAAAAATCATTGTAATAAAAAATAATTTTTTCCATGTGAACTTTGTCTGTATTTCATAGAATTCTTTTACAATACATGTGAACCCTAAAACTGTAAATCCAATTACAACCACATCATATGTAATCGATACGGACTGAAGCATTGCAGATGGCATAAGTGCAGTTACCGCAAGAAATTTTTTTCCTATTGGCGCAATACGGATTGCAAAAAACATCAAAATCGTATACAATAATAAATTTGCAATCTTCGCAACCAGGTATTGTCCATAAAATGACAAGCCCAAATGCTTCACAACTTTAACCAGAAACGCCATGTGGAATTCCCCAACTGCATTCAGAGAAAATGCATTTCGTTCATATGTAGAAGCTACCGTATCTGCATTTTCATTTAAGTATTCAATCTGCATACTTTTCTCTTCTTTGGAAAAAAAGGCGGAACGTTCAAAATCCTCTTGATTATTATAAATATAATCTTCTGATATGCTTCTATCTGCTATACCATTCTCAAACCAATCAAAAGTTTTACTAAAGTGAATATGCTCGTCCCAACTCACACATTCCGGCGGTTGTATGGCTATAAAAAGAAGACCGCAGCTCAAACTTATTACAGCAAACCCATACTCAATTTTTTTTGCAAGTACCCCTCTGAAGTTAATAACAAATAGGATTAAAGAAACAAATATACTGATATAAAATACTCGGTACCAGTTAAAATCCCATGTATTATCAACAATAATTTTTCCAATCTCCACATTACTCGGAACTATAATTCTTACTTCTGTCACATAATCTTTAATATTTATTACGGACTCATTCAAATTATATCGACTAATGTCTTTTATTGTGCGCATTTCCGGATTCTTATAAATATCCTTTGTATTTATCTGTATGTTAGGTGTAAAAGTCACTTCGCTGCTATAGTCATATCTCAGCTTATTCACATATCTTTCTGGAATTTGCACATGAATTGTTTTTGTTTTTTGCTCTCCTTCCGCCACAACCCCATTGTCAATAATTGTAATGTTTTGCTTGGAAATTTCTTCTTTTTCTATCTCATAACCGCCTTTTTTGGCTCTGCGACATGTATTCAATTCATATAATGATTCCGCTATCGTTCCTGCCAACAAACCAATACCTAAAATAAGAATCACTCTAAGTAAATAAGCCTTCCAGTTATTTTTTTTCATTTATTCAATCTCCCTGTCGCCTTCATTTTCTTTCCTCTTCTCTTCCTCCAAAAGCGCTACCTCCTGGGTCAGCCTCTTCACCTTATTGGACAGCTTGGAAACTGACACAGATAAAGAAAAAATAATAGGAAGCATAAAGCAGAATCCTGCAAAAAACAGCATGTTCATTGGCTGACTGATTCCCAGCATATGTGCCAGCCACTTTGTCAGCTGTGGAAAACAGGTAAAAAGAAGAATCCCTACTCCCAAAGCAAGCCAGATAAGGCTGTATTTCAGTTCAATTCCCTTATTTCTGATTTTGTTTATCACATAAAACATACACAGAAGAGCAACCGCTACAATTAAAACCTGAATACGAATATTCATTTTTTCCCTCCTCTGATTTTCTCAATCACAATAGCCAGCGAAACCTTCACCATATAATACACAGATTTCTTCATAGAAATGGAAGATACACCGCCCATACGTTCCCGCATAACTACCGGAATTTCCTTCACTTTACAACCTCTTTCCAAAATTGCCACTACGCTTTCCGGTTCCGGGTAATCCTTAGGATAATTGTGTGCAAATTCCTTCATAACCCTCCTGTTTACCATACGCAGACCAGAAGTCGGGTCTGTGATACGGGCTCTGGTCAGCAGTTTAATCAATGCGCTGAAATAACGAATTCCCACTCTTCTCATACTGGAAGACTGAAATCCCTTTTTCTCAATAAACCGGGAACCAATCACCATATCCAGCCCTTCTTTCTCCAGAATTTCTGCCATTTCTTTTAAAAATGCAGGATCATGCTGTCCATCACCGTCTACCTGAACTGCCATTTCATAGCCGTTCCGATATCCATACAAATATCCCGTCTGAACCGCTCCCCCAATTCCCAGATTCACCGGAAGATTTATCAGATGAAATCCGTGCTGTTCACAGATTTCTCTGGTATTGTCTGTAGAACAGTCATTAATCACCACATAATCAAACTCTGGAGCATATTTCTGAATATCCTTTACCGTTTTTTCTATACAGGCGCTTTCGTTATAAGCAGGAATAATAATTAATTTCCTCTTTCTCATTTTGCTACTCCTTGTTCTGCAAGATTGTGTACCTTCTGCGCTGTCTTATCCCAGGTAAAAAGCTCATGCACCCGCTTTTGTGCTTTTCGTGCTGCAAGCCTGCATTCCTCTTTCTGTTCCAGAGCGCGTTCCAGCTCCTGTTTCAGATTTTGAACCGTCACATTCTCAAGAATGGTTCCATAGCTCTTATCTAAAATCAGTTCTCCGGAACCGCCGCGGTTGGTTGTTATAACATAGCACCCTGCCGCTGCTGCCTCCAGCACAGACGTGGGAAAGCCTTCCGGGTATTCTGTCGGAAGACAGTAAATCTCAGCCTGTCCCAAAAGAGAAACAATGTCCTTAAAATCCAGCCTTCCGAGAGGTTTTATTCTTTCACTCTCCCGCACTTTTACTGCCTCCATTTCCTCTCCATCTCCTGCAAGAAACAGACAGACCTTTTTGTCACTCTCTATTTTTTCCACAGCTTCTATGAGCTTAAAAATTCCCTTTTCCTTCAAAAGTCTTCCTGTATACACAATCAAAACCGTATCCTCTGAAAGGCTGTAGGCATTCCGATAATCCTTTACCGGTTCTTGAGCCAGACGGGCTATTTTTTCTGCATCAACCGCATTATACAAAACACCCTCTGCCTGAATGTGAAAATGCTCCAGCCATTTGCAGCATGCCTTTGACACACCGAAATATTCCTTGCAGAGCCATTTATCACCCCAGGTTATCACATGTTCTACTGCTGCAAAAGCCAAATCCGGCAGCTTTCTTCCCACCGTCATATGGCTGGTTCCGTGGTCTAAAATCACACACCGAATCCCTTTTTTCTTTGCAAACCATGCACCTAAAAGTGTATGAGGATAGAATCTTGCGTTAATCAACACCAGGTCAAACTCCTTTTCCCAGAGCTTTTTCAAATGATTTCGGAATGCTTTGTCCGGTTTTGTCACCGGATATCTGCCTCCCATAACATTAAAGCAGGGCAGACGCAGCACGCCGATTCCGTCCATAACTTCAAAACTCTTTTCTTTTACATCATTATTAGTAACTACCAACACTTCATCTCCCAAAGCCATAAGTGCTTTTGAAAGATTGTAGGTATATCTCTCAATTCCTCCCAGATAAGGGAAGTAATGAGATGCAAAAATACATATTTTTTCTCATGCTGTTCCTCTTAATCTCTGTGTTTCATCTGTTTTCTGTCTTTTTGTAGATGATAGATAAAAAAGCCCAGAAACAGAGCTGACATAAATCCTATTGAAATCGTATAACTGGCCGATGCCCCCATTACTGCATACCGCTTTGTCAGCACCGGAGTTACAAGATATGTGAGCACTACTGTCAGACCGCAGCAGACAAAGGTGCTATACTGATGACGCATAATAATAATTCCATACTGCAAAAGCTGATAAAGCGCCGTAAAGCCGCCGCTAATCAGAACCACACACAGCGCACCTTTGTAATTTGTCAAGTCCACGCCAAATAAAAAGCCCAGCACCGGCACACCCAAAAGCCAGGCTCCTGCGATACACACAGAGGTCACCAGCAAAATAACAACAATCTGTCTGACAACCAGCTTCACGAAGCCGGAAATATCTTGTTTCACATATTTTTCTGCCAGAACAGAGATAATGGGCTTTAATACAAAGGAAGCAAACATATTTACCACAAACGCCATCATATATAATACATTGAAAATACCCAGGGTTTCCGAATCATAATATTTATCCAACGCATACTTAGAGGCATTAATAATATAGGCGTTTAAAAATGCATTGACAAACAAAGGCAGTCCCTCCAGCAGCAATCCTTTCTGCCGCATAAAGGTCGTATGGAAAGAAACACCTCCAAATCTTCCAATCAGCCTACTGTCGACTATACAAAGCACAATCAGATAAGTTACTGCAAGAGCGCCCAGAGCAATGGCCAATGTTCTTTGTAATAAAAAGTGTAATCAGAAAAGCTGCCAGATAAGACAATACCTTGACAAACACGCCTTTGCATGCCACATCATACCTGCCCTTTTGCTGATATCTTCCTTCCAGCAAATCTGATACAGCCTCTATGGCACGAAAAAGAATGGCAAAGCTGATAGCCGCCAGCTTTACTCCTCTGTGTGAATCCTTTAACACCCAAACAAAACCTACAAGCAGCATGGCAGAAACTGTAATCACACGCAGAAAGCAATAATCACTGAAGGTATACTTTTCTGTTACATCTGACACCTGAAAGGTACGGATATTGTAAAATCCAATGGTTACCAACTGATTTCCAATCGTCAACGCCAGTGCTAATATTCCCGCTTCTGCCACACCAATACACTTGGAGGTAAACATGGACATCAAAAACGAGCTTCCTGCATAAACAGAACCTGCAAGTACGGTCCAGATATACGTCCGTTTCATATTGTGGTTGGAGGGCATAAAAAATTTTTCAATCATATATCTGCAAACTCCCTGCCAAAGTCCAGCTCTTCAGGCGCATGGTTATGACGTTTATCCTCTGGCGGCAATTCCATATAATTGCTTCCATAGCGTCTTTCCAGATATTTTTCCACATGGCATGGAAAATTCAATTCAATGGTTTCAAATTTGCGCCGTACTGTGGGATAAATATCCCTTTTGTCAATAACGCTGGTATACGGGGTAGGATCAAAGAGATACGCCACCCTTTTCGTATGTACATCTTTGTACTGCATGGCCGCCTTCATTGCCTTTTTGTACAAAAACTGCGGTGAAAAGTGCAGCACCTTTAAGCCCCAGTGTGCCAGCTTTGCCACCAGAAGCGTAATCTTTGCTTTCCACCCATCCACATAAATAGTGGGATTCCCCACCTGACGCAGAACCATCAGCTTTCCCCAGGTCCATGCTCTCATTGCCTGACGTCTGAACTTGGGAAGCTCGTCTGCTACATTATCAAAGCAGAAAATATCAATGGCAATTCCAATGTGAAGATCCAGATTTATCATTTCTTCATTTCTGAAAACGGTACCGGTTCTGTACCATTTTGTTAAGGTTACCGGAAAGTCAGGATTCGTATCTGCATTTACAATTTTATACTTTTCTCCGTATTCCTGCTCCGCTACTTCCAGAAAATGTTCGTAATGCTCTCTTGTCATACCCAGATCGATATCATCGTCCCAGGGAATAAAACCCTGATGACGGACACCGCCGATGGCAGTACCGCCGCATACAAAATAGTCAATGCCATGCTTCTGGCACAATTCATCAAAATCCTTCAGTATCTCTACTTCTGCCCTTTGAAGCTTTTTCAATACTTCAGGCTCGTATTCTTTATATAACATAGTTTTCCCCATTCTAAACAATCAATGTATATATCTGCATGTTTTTCAGAATAACATAAAATTCTCTGTATTTCCAGAACTATCTCATTTCCTGCATCACCTGCAGCGTATGGGAAATTCCGGCTTCAATATCAAAGACAGGGGCAAATCCCAGCCCCTCCAGTTTACTGCTGTCCAGTACCTGTCTTGCAACAGGGGTTCTCTGGGCAAGCTGCACCTTATCCGGATTCTGAAAAACCACCTGATGCCCGGTCTGCCTTGCGGTTTCCCTGGCAAATCCTGCAATGGTAACTCTGGAATTTCGGTTGGCAATGTTATAAGCCTGTCCTGTTTTTCCCTGCAGCAAGACTGTGAGAATTGCTGCTCCGCAGTCCGCCACATAGGTATACGATCGCATCTGATTCCCCGCACTGTTTAAAGCAATGTCTTTTCCATCCATGACATTTTCCATAAACTGTACAGTTGCCCTGTTGTCCTGTTTTGTAGTATTTGGTCCATATATGTGACTTGGACGGACAATCACGGTATCCAGTCCATATTGACTGGTATACGCACAGCACAGAGTTTCGGCTGTTCTTTTCCCAGCAGGATAACAGGAACGCACAGACAGATAATCCACATAACCGCTGTATTCTTCTGTGTAAGCTTCCACATCAGAAGCCCCCTGTCCGTATACCTCTCCTGAGGAAACAAATAAAAAACGTTTTGCTCCATGGGTTCTGGCATAGTCCAGCAAATTTTTCGTACCTGCAATATTTCCCATAACAGTCCCCACCGGATCCTGCAAAAAAGCAGCCGGATAGGCATTGCTGGCTGCATGAATTACATAGTCCACTGCAAAGCCCTGATTTACAGGCTTTTCCACATCTTGCTCCACATAAACAAGGGATTCTGTTTCTGCTCCTTTAAACCGTTCTCTCAGTCTTTCCCTGCTGCGGCCTGCCGCATAAATTCTCACCTGTAAATCTAAAATACGGTTTGCGGTTAGAAGCATATCCACCAGATAAGAGCCGATAAGTCCTGATGCTCCTGTAAGAAATACAGTTTTTCCCTTTAGTTGCTCCAGTTCCTTAACCCTGTAAACAGCTTCCTCTAAATCCTGTACATACACCCTGCTGCTGTACAATCTCATAGTTCTCTCCTCTCAGTCCTTCAGCCAATCTGCTCTCTTTGCCAGAAGAAGTGCTTTAAAGATATCCAAATCTTCCACTGTGGTCAGTTTAATATTTTTTTCTGAGCCGAGAGAAAAATGCACCTGCTGGCCCATTTCTATCATCAGTGTGCAGGACGCCACAGAATTGGTGATTCCCTGCTCCAGCGCTCTTCTGTGTAAATCGCAGATCTTCCCCAGGGGAAAGCCCTGGGGGGTTTGCGTTCTTTTCAGGTTATCTCTGGGATAACTTCCGGTGGAACACATGCCGTCCTCTGTCTGCAGCATAGCCTCAGCACAGGGGATTGTGGCAATGGCACAGCCGTACTGCTTTGTTTTTACAATACAGTCGGAAATAATATCAGCAGAAACCATAGGGCGTATGGAATCGTGGATCAATACAATATCTTCCTCTCCAAAATGCTTTTCCAACTCAAAGACACCGTTTCGGATAGAACCTTGTCCATTCTCCCCTCCCGGAATCACATATTTCAGCTTTGTAATATTAAACTGTCTGGCATAAGCCCACAATACCTGCTCCCAGCCGCTGATACAGACCACTGCAATTGCGTCAATATCTGCATGCTTCTGAAAAGCCTCCAGTGTATAAATAATGACCGGACGCTCGTTTACGGACAAAAACTGCTTTGGTATACTCTGGTGCATACGGGCTCCTGAACCGCCTGCAATAATCAATGCCACATTCGCCATTTTGTTTTCCTTCCTTTGTAGTTTGCTCTATTGGATTTATTAAATCTTCTTTAACATTTATATAACATTGTACGAAAAAACTTAAAGAATTTCAAGCTATCCTTTAACTTCCCGTCAAAACTTTATTTAAAACATCAGCAAGAGGTTCCATTGCATTCATCTCCTCCTGCACCGTATTGGTCTGGGCGCCGCATTCTACCAAAAGAGTTTTGGGACGCAGATGGAGGTTGTAACGGTATCCCCTCAGATAAATCGTTCTTGCTAAATCCGGGTAATATTTCTTTGTTTCCAACATCATCTGCAGGGAAAACGCAAGGTTTTCTCTGATATAAGGGTTTGGGAGATAGGTAATATCCCCATTCTTTTTTGTCCTGCTAAGACCATTAAAGAACATAATTTTGGCAGTTTCCTTTCCATTGACATTTGTAACCAGGCGCTTTCCCTCCGGTACACCGTCCCTGTGCAGGTCAATAACCACCTCTACGCTGGGGTTTTCCTCCAGAATTGCGCTCACCCTTTCCTGGGCATAAGTATAGGCCTTATCCCTGTCCAGTTTTCCATCTACAATATCAAAAGTATCTGTCACATGAATGACCTGATAGCCGTATGTATCCCTCAAAAGAGATGCCAGATATTCCCCCACACCTACAATGGTGGTTGATACATCTCCGGGAATGGAATCAATAAATTCCTCCTGGGAATGACTGTGGTAAATGAGTATCTGAGGCTGACTGTTGTCTGTCTTCATTCTCATATCCATCTGTACCAGCGCTGGGGCATCTAGCTGCTCCTTTGTCATACTGGTGGTTTTGTCTACTGTATAGAAGCTGTTCATGACAAAATCAAAATCCTGGAATTTCTCCAGTGGAATGTCGGTCACCGGCTGCTTTATCTGATTTGCTGCTGTTTCCTCCACTTGCTCCTCTACCTGGCTGCTCTGTGCGTCTACACCTCCTGTATTTTCATATCCCAACTCCGGAGGTCCGGCCTCCTGGTTTTCCTCCAAAAGCTTTGCCTGCAAAAATTCTGTATTCTCCTCCACGATTTTAGAAGCAGTTGCTGTATCTGCCTGCTGTGTTGTTTCCTTCTCCTCCAAAGGAAACAGCGGCAGGCAGGATTCCATGGCGTCTAAAATCCATTTTTTCAAGTCTTTTTTTTCATATTCTCTTGTAATACCCGGAAAATAAGTTTCTATTGCCTGCTGCTGCACCTGATACATCATCTGCTTCACGGTATTTCTGTCAAGCGCCAGCCCTTTTATTACAATATAAACAGCAAGTACAGCCATACTCAGCCATATTGCCGCGGTTATCACTGCTTCTGCTTTTCTTTTTTTCACCCTATCACCTCATATCTATATATGAGAGAATCCTTTTCGATTATTCCTCTGCTTTTGAAAACGCCATATTCAAACCTTCTGAAATCGTAAAGGAAAGACGCTTTATGGTGTCATCTACATCTTTGGGCGTCATAAACATATTGTGCAGAGAGGGAGCAATCATTTCCTCCAGAAATTCCTTTTTTTCCTCTTCTTCCAGAGTGTCCAAAAGATGTGCCATAGAATCTCTTACAATGGTTGCGCCGTCCACAACTGTGGGCACTCCGATTCCAATCACCTTTTTCCCCAGAGTTTCCTGGTTCAGACCATTTCTGTGATTTCCTACGCCGGAGCCCGGGCTGATGCCAGTATCTGTAATCTGTATGGTACGATTCAATCTCTTAATGCTTCTGGCAGCCAGGGCATCTATAGCAACAATCACGTCTGGCTTTGTTTCCTCTGCCACCCCTTGAACAATCTCCAGAGTTTCCATTCCTGTCTGCGCCATAACTCCCGGAACCAGACCGCTTATGCTGTGTACAGCTTCCTCTCCTGCTCCCTCGGCTCCGTATTCCCTGATGATATGTCTGGTAATATGCAGGTTGGAAACCACGTCAGGTCCCAGGGCATCCGGAGTAATCTCCCGATTTCCAAGTCCCACCACCAGAATGCTTAAATTCTTTTTTGGGGGAAGCAGGCTTCGCATATGCTTTGCCAGCTCCTTTGAAATTTCTCTGTGGTAACCCTCGTCCGGTACAGACAGATTCGGGGCTTCCAGCGTAATGTAAACTCCCTGTGGTCTTCCCATAGTTTTTGCCCCATTTTCTGTTTCAATGGTCACTGTAGTGGTTCGGATATCCTTTTCCTCATTGTACTCCTCTTTTACTGCCACACCTCTGACTTCTGCCCGCTCCTCTTCAAATTTTTCTTTTGTTTCCAGTGCCAGGTCTGTGCGGATTCTTCCCAATACCATTTTACTTTTCCTCTCTTTGCTTCTTCAGACTTCCTCCATTCTTTGGTTTTCCCTGAAAGAAAGGCAGGATAATAACATTTTTTGCAATTTAAAGGATTTTATGTATTGACATTTTCCATTAAATCAACTAGAATAAAAAAGCATGTTATATCGGAGAGTTCCGTGTCTTTCTCTGATAAAAAAATAAATGATAAACCAGTAAATGATATTTGGAGGTGTACGCTTTGGCTAACATTAAATCTGCAAAAAAAAGAGTATTAGTAAACAGAAAAAAAGCTGAAAGAAATAAATCTATCAAATCAGCAGTTAAGACTTCTATCAAAAAAGTAGAAGTTGCTATTGAAGCAAAAGACAAAGAAGCAGCTACTGTAGCATTACAGAATGCAATCTCTACTATTGATAAAGCAGCTACTAAAGGTGTTTATCACAAAAACACAGCTGCAAGAAAAGTTTCCCGCTTATCTAAAGCAGTAAACACTCTTGCATAATTTTTTCTGATAAATTCAAAATAGAAAAGTTCCGCCTGACTGAACCGTCATCAGTCAGGCGATTTTTATTTACTGCTGAATTTTACCAGCAAAAGCTCCACACTCATACTGTCTGTCATATATCCGGTCTTTACCTTTGTTTCTGTGTTCACACATTCCTCCACAGCATTTCGCAGCTCCTCTTCTCTGTATTTACGGGCATATGCCAGATAATTTCTCACCACAAAGGGCTGCAATCCTGCCTTCTTTGCTATCTGACTCTGGTCATAGCCTTCCTTTGCCAGCTCCTTTACCTGCAAAATCAGATGAAACTGTCTGGCAAGAAGAAACAGAATCCGCATAGGCGGCTCTTTTAATGCCAATAAATCATAGTATAAATCCAGGGCTTTTTTCTGGTTTTTATCTGTCACTGCCCGCAGCATATCAAAAATATGATTCGTGATCTGTGTGGTGCAGACTGCTGCAATGTCTGCTGCTGTAATTACATTTCTTCCCATGGTATAACACAGGAGTTTTTCCAGCTCTCTTTCTATGTTTCCCATATCTGTGCCTGTCTTCTGCAGAAACAACTCCATATCCCTCTGGGTAATCTGCTTTCCCTCTTTCTTCATCATACCCAGAACCCAGCGCATCAAAGTGTTGGTATCCTGTGTTCCGAACTCCACGACTCTTCCGTATTTTTTCACTGCTTTGTACATACGGCTTCGCTTATCTATTTCCTGTTCCACAAAAATCATGCACAAATAATCCGGCAGTCCTGCAAGATATTCCGGCAGCTCCTGGCACTGCCCTTTAAAAAAGCCTGTATTTTCCAGAAGAAGTACTCGTCGCTCCGCAAAAAAGGGCAGCGTATCCGCCAGACTGATAACCTCCCCCGGCTCAGTCTTCTTTCCTTCAAAATAAGCAAAATTCATGGTATCCTCGTCCGGCAGAAGCGCCTGCTTTAGTTTTCTTTTATACTGCTGTTTTAAATAATCCTCTTCGCCGCAGAGCAGGTACACCTTCTTAAAATCCTGATTTTTTATATCTTCCTGTAAGCTTTTCATAATCACTATCCTCTTTTATTCTCGTCAACGTGTAATTATTATATCACGATTCCCTTTCCCTGTAACAGAAAATCTTGATTTTCCCTTTTCCCACTTCCATACCCACGGCTCCAACCTCTGCTGTATTATAAATCTGTCCGGCATATTTTTCCAGCCTTTCCAGTAGTTCTCTATGTGGGTGCCCATACTGATTTTCCTCTCCGCAGGACAAAACAGCAGCTTCTGGTTTTACTTCCTTTAAAAACTCCTCCGGTGTAGAATTTTTAGATCCATGATGCGCCACCTTTAATACCTGACACTTCCCTGTTTCTCCCAGAAGCCCCTTTTCTCCCCGCTCTTGTACATCTCCGGTAAACAGTATAGAAAAGCCCCTGCTTTGAACTCTCCACACCTGAGATGCCTCATTGCTTTCCCAATCTCCCCGGTATTTGCCAGAAGGCGACAGACATTCCAGCACCACAGACTTGTCCTTTATGCATGTTCCCTTTTCTGCATAAAGGATTTCACAGCCTGCTGCCTTCCCCACCCTTTCCAGCTCCCTCCTCTTTTCCTCAGTTTCCCTGCATGCGGACAGAAAAATTCGTTCCACCCTCAGAGAGGTTTTTCTTTTTTCGATGCTTTCCAGTAATTCCAGAATACCGTTTACATGGTCCTCGTCCATATGGGATACAAAAATCCCCTTTATTTTTCTGATTCCCGATGCCTTCAGAAAAGGCAGAATCCGATACGTGCCAACTCCGGACACGGTACTACTTCCTCCGTCTATGAGATATCCGCTGTGTGCATCTGTCTGAATACAGGCGCAGTCCCCCTGCCCCACGTCCAGAAAGGTAACAATTACCCCTGAACCGGGAAGCCTGATGAGCAACAGCAAACAGGCTCCTGTGAGCATACCCCACAGTACAAGTTCTTCCCTCCTTTTTCTGTCTTTTTCGCACTTTCTCTTTTGTCTTTCTTTTTTACATTTCCAAAAAAGTCCCAGGGACAGCAGCACATAGTATCCTGCACATTTCCACAGCTTTGGCTGCCCTGTTATCCACAAAGCCCCTGGAATATAAGCGGCTAACTTCCCTGTATCCAGGTATATTTCCAGAATCCCTGCTGCGGGAAGCATCACTATTCTTCCAAACAGCGGAAAAACCATTCCCAGCAAACAGCCCAAAAGCCCAAAAGTGAGCAAAATCCCGGCAGTGGGTAAAATCAGAAGATTGATAAAAATTCCCCATACAGGAATTTCATAAAAAAAGTACATGACAACAGGCAACAATACAAGCCATACAGAAATTCCCAACTGTAAACCTGCCGCAATTCCTCTGCACAGCTTTTCTTTTCTGCTTTCTCCTCTTTTTTCTCCTGCTTTTTCAGAAAAAAGGACAGGAAAAACAGACCCCAATCCCAGAATCGCACCAAAGGAAAGCAAAAAACTGCTGTCATAAAGATACAGAGGGCTTTCTAACAGAAGCAAAATCGCTGACAGAGCTGCTGCTGACAAAAAATCATAGGTGCGTTTTGTCCAGAACGCTCCCACAGACACTGCAAACATAATTACAGCCCGTAAAATGGCCGCTCCGTTTCCGGTCAGACTTCCATAAAAGCCCATGGATAGAACTGTCATGCCCCCTGCCGTTTTATAGGGAATTCTTATTTTTCTCAGAAAACCAAATAGCAAACCGCCTATTACAGATAAATGGGTTCCCGATACTGCCAGAATATGGGAACAACCCATAAGTTGAAACAGAAATTTGTTTTCCGTCCCGATATTTCCCTTGTCCCCCAAAAGCATGGCTTCCAAAATACCAGCCTTTTTTTCCGATACTGTACTGTATATTCCTTTTTTCAGCCTTTCCTTCAGTTTTGCCTGTACACACAAAAACTTATCCTTTTCCGGCTCTGTGACTTCTACCCCTGATGCCTCCTGATACCACTTGATCTTCCTTGGATAATAATATGCCCGCTCATGAAACTGTCCCGGATTAGAGGGCAGGGGAATTTCCTGCAAATCACCCTTTACCAGCACTTCACAGCCAGGTTTTATCTTCTCTGGTGTTTTTTCATTTTTCACAGTTACTTTGATTCTGTCTATGGGATATTTTTTAGAATTTAAAATCAGATTTGTCTTTTTCAGATATAGATTTGTGCTGTAGCTATAGCAGTCTACCCGGTAAACAATGCCGGTTACCCTTGCTCCTGAGGCCGAAGCCTGCAAAGGAAGCACGGGCGGGGCATAAGTAAAAAACGATATCCCCGCCTGTCCCAAAAGCCACAGCAGGACTGCCCAGCAAACAGCAGCCATACACAATGGTCTTTTATTCATTTTCCTCCTGCTCCTCACTGTCCTGTACCATCTCATAGTCTGCATGGTAAATTTCGTCCAGTTTCATACTCTCCCGAAAAGTCACCTTTGTTTCTCCTTCCACGGATATCTGTACACCACGGACATTGCAGGCGTCTGTCAGGGAATTGACAATGGAGTAAATGGGCAGCTTTTCCTGTACATTCATGGTATCGCTTAAAAAGCTTTTGTCCAGATTGACATAACAGATTCCCTCCACAATAGAAACTCCCAGTATCTTTGTATTAGGAGAAAGGGTCGGCTGCAGCCCGGAACTTCCCGGTCCTTTTAAAAGCCGCTCTACCACCTCTCGCTCAATGGGGACATTGCTGCTGTAATACACAGAAACATTTTCCTTCACCAGTTTTTCTCCGTCTTCACTGGCAAAATACAGATTCAGATTGCTCTGCACATAGGAATTGATATTTTCTCCCTCATTTTCCACAAAGGACGCAGAATCCATTTTTCCGATAACGGTTCCGGCAGAATCTGACATAGGATCTTCTCCCAGATAAAACTCCACATAAGTGACTCCGGGAATCTGTGTCAGCGCCTTGACAATTCCCGCCCTTGCCAGAAGTTCTCTGGTATTTTTCATCTTTTTATACTCCTGGTTAAAAGTAAGGGTGACTGTCTGTCCTTCGTAAACACAGTCCTCAATAACAACTTCTTTTGGGAACAGAGAAAGATATTCCTCGCTTTTGGGTTTTTCCTGCAGCATGTTCACAATTTCATGCACCATAGCCTCTGTATTTCGCTTAGAAGGCTCGTAATCTGTTTCTTCCAAAGTGGTTTCCGTAGGGGACAGATAATACATATGATATTCTGTTTTGCTCTTCTGCTCCTCTTCTTCCTTACAGCCTGCCAGTAAAACCATAAGGCCTGCTGCCAGAAGAAGCAGCGCAGCGGTTATTCTTTTTTTCACGTTACATCTCCTTATGCAATGTAATTCAGAGGGATTCTCACAGAGAAGGTAGTTCCTTTATGCTCCTCGCTCTTTACCTTAATGGCGCCTCTGTGCATCACAATGGCATTTCTGGTAATGGCAAGTCCAAGCCCGGTTCCGCCGATTTCCCTGGAATGAGACTTATCCACCCGATAAAAACGTTCAAAAATCCGGTCTATGGATTCCTTTGGGATACCAATGCCTGAATCCGCTACAGACACATAGAAATACTTGTGGTCTGCGTTTAAGGTCACATGCACCCAGCCGTCCTCCACATTGTATTTAATCCCGTTTTCTACCAGATTGGTAAGCGCCAGACTCAGTTTCACCTCGTCAATCTCTGCCACAATGGGACGATAGCTTTCCAGCACCAGCTCTACCTTTTTCTTATCTGCAATGGGCTTCAGCCTCTTTAAGATGTTTTCCATAAGCTCATTGATATTGACCTTTTCAATATTCAGCTCCGAAGCCTTTTTGTCCATTTTTACCAGAGAAAGCAAATCTGTGATAATCTGATTTTCCCGGTCAATTTCTACTGCAATATCCTGCATAAATTCCTGATACAACTCCACCGGCACATTTTCCTGCCCTGCCAGAGAATCTGCCAGAACCTTAATGGACGTCATGGGAGTTTTCAGTTCGTGGGATACATTTGCCACAAATTCCTGTCTGGAATCGTCCAGAACCTTCATACGTCTCAGCATTTTATTAAACACACTGCTTATCATCTCTGTTTCCGTATAATCCGGCACAGAAATCTCCTCGTCCAGATAACCATCTGTCAGCTCTTCAATAGCCTTTCCTACTCTGGAGAAAGGTTTCACAAGTACTTTGGATAATACAAAGCCAAGTCCCAGCACAATAACACAGATTGCCAGCATCAAAAGTCCGCCTCTGTGTTCCAGAACTGCAATGCTATCCACAATTTCTCCTGTGGAAGTGCTGACCAGCATCACGCCCTCAATCTGCTTCGTCTGCTCGTCAGTCAGAGGAATGGTCTGCTCAATATAGGCATTTTCTTTGTCATAACAACTGGTATCCTCCCCTTCAAAGCACTGAATCACCTCTTCTGACAGTGCATATTTGCCCTCGTCAATCCCGTAGGTATCCTTTACAATTCTGCCGCTCTGGTTAATAACCAGGATTCTGCCGTTATAAATAGTAGAAAGCAGAGAAAGCTCTTTATTAATAATCTCTGACTGCTGATATTTCAGATAGCCCTCCTTCATAAGCTGATTACCCAGAATATCGCACTGATTCTTTACATTGATTTTCCGCATTTCCACAGCCTGTTTTTCATAGCTGCGTACAATAAACCGTTCTGTAATCAGGCAGGGCAGGATACCCGATCACCACCAGCAGCACCATAATCCGAAATCTAAGACTTTTAAAAAAAGTCAGTTGCTTCTTTATCTTCATCTGTTTTTCCTATCCCTGAAAATAATATCCGATTCCCCATTTTGTATGCACATATTTCGGATCGCTGGGAACGGTTTCAATCTTTTCGCGCAGACGCCGGATATGCACGTCAACAGTTCTGACATCGCCCGGATACTCATATCCCCATACCAGATTCAGCAAATTTTCTCTGCTGTATACCTTGTTTGGATTTTTGGCAAGAAGCTCCAGCACATCAAATTCTTTTGCTGTCAGATTAATTTCCCGATCCGCAATAAATACTCTTCTCCCCTCGCAGTCCAGCTTCAAATCACCGCTTACCAGGGTTTTTCCTGCACTTTCTTTTTTTTCTTCCTTTCTGGTCCTTCTCATAATTGCC
The DNA here is from genome assembly GCF_003287895.1 of Blautia argi. Lineage (NCBI taxonomy): Bacteria > Bacillati > Bacillota > Clostridia > Lachnospirales > Lachnospiraceae > Blautia > Blautia argi. Next base: position 2,750,576 of record NZ_CP030280.1, read on the forward strand.
TTAATGCGGGGCTTTCACCTCCAGAATATTAAAGGGCTTTGTAATATAATCATCTGCACCGTATTCCAGTCCCAGAATTTTGTCCATATCCTCACCCTTTGCAGTGAGCATAATAATGGGAACAGAAGAAAATTCCCGAATCTGCTGGCACACCTCAAGTCCTGTGAGCTTTGGAAGCATAATATCCAGAAGAATCATATCGTATTCCTTTGTCTTCGCCTTTTCCAGGGCTTCCTCTCCGTCATAGGCACAGTCTACCTCCATGCCTTCCTGTTCCAGACTGAACCGAATTCCTTTTACAATCAATTTTTCGTCATCTACGACCAATACTCGCTTACTCATCTCATTCTCCTTATTCTGTGGTGATATAGTTCCGTATTTTTTCAAAGGTTTTTCCCTTAATACCGGGAACCTCCTGTATTGCCTCAATATTTCCAAACAACCCGTTTTCTTCTCTGTAATCTACAATGGCTTTTGCCCTGACTTCTCCGATACCCGGAATTTCCTGGAGTCCGGCTGCATCAACAGTATTAATATTCACCTTGCTGCCTCCCCCGGATTCTGTATCTGAAACCTCTGTAGTGTCTGATACACAGCCTGGCTGTATAGCCCCCTGCTCCTTCAGCTGTCTGGTTTCCTCCAAAGTATATACTTGAATTTTCTCTCCGTCAACCAGCAAGGCCGCCTGATTCAGCCACTGGGTATCTGCGTTCTCAGAAAATCCCCCTGCTGCCTGCACAGCCTCAAAAACTCTGGCATTTTCTTTCAGCCTGTAAACTCCTGGCGTTTTCACCGCCCCGCTTACGTCTATCCAGATTTCTCTGTCGTCTTCTTTCTGCCCGCTGCTCTGGTTTTGCTCCTCTGCCATTGCAGACTTCTGTTCTCCGGATTCTGTTTCCAACTCTGCCTCTTCTGCTTCCTGGGCCTGTTTTCCTTCGGGCTGTTCAATCACAAGTTCTTCCCTGCTGCAGCTAGTTATCCACAGACAGCAAACTACCAGAAACATTCCTAAAAAACCCGTTTTCTTCATTTTCACACACCTGCTTTCTGCATACTGCAAAAGAACTCTGCAAAACAGCAGGATGTGTACATACATTCCTATTGTAACGAATTTGAAAACTCTTTACAATATCAAAATCGGAACTTCTTTGCAAAACAACACACTTCTGCTGTTTACTACTTTTGTTCAATCTCTGGAAATCTTTGGCTGAAACGCCGGATATCAATCTGATATGTATTTGTATTATAGCACTTTACAGGTTTTTCTGCAAGTCAAAAAACAGAGCTGTCCCACAAAAGAAGTTTTATGGAATAGCGCTGTTTTTTTCTATTTTTCCCACTTAAAAATAATAATTCCCACAATAGCAACAGCCATGCCAAAAAGTCTGCGCCATTCAAAGCTTACCTTTTCCACTCCGAACAGCCCCAAAAGCTCAATGACATATGCCACGGCAAGCTGCGCCACTACAATGAGCATGGCTGCCTTGGCCGGTCCAAGGGAAGACATGCTCTGAATCACGGTCACGGTAATAAACGCACCGATAACTCCTCCCAAAAGTAAATATTTATGATCTACCCGCGCCAGCGCGCTCACCTCCTGCCTTCCGGTGAAAAGCCATGCCAGCACGCAAATCAGAAAAGCCGAAATCTGTACCCACCCGGTAGATACCCACAGACTGGTCTGCTTTGTAAGTTCGGTATTAAAAACCCCCTGCACACTCATCAACGCGCCGGAAAGCAAGGCAATCAAAATTCCCCACATGATTTTGTCCCTCCGTTTCTATCTTGTTACATAGAATTTCCAGAGGAACGGTTTTTATACCTCTTCTTTTTAAAAGCTTTTTTCCAGCTTTTCTGTCATTTCATCAATCTGACTGCGGCTTATAATCAAAGGCGGTACAAAACGCAGGACATTGGTTCCTGCCGAAATCACAATCAGCCCGTTTCCCAATGCTCTTGAAACAATCTCACCTACCGGTCTTCCCATAACCTCAAGTCCCTGCATCAGACCTTTTCCACGCCGCTCTTTCAAAAAATCATACTTATCCACAAGTGCGTCCAACTTTTCCTCCAAATAAGGGGTAATTTCTCGCACATGCGCCAAAATATCCTGTTTTTCAAATAAATCAAACACCTTGCTCACGGCTGCACAGGCAAGGGGATTTCCCCCATAGGTGGTTCCGTGATCCCCAGGTTCTAAAGATTTTGCCGCTGCCTTTTCTCCCAGCACAAAAGCTCCCACCGGCACACCGCAGCCCAATGCTTTTGCGCAGGTCATAATATCCGGCTCTACACCGTACTGTTGCCAGGCAAACATGCTTCCTGTCCGTCCCATACCGCACTGAATTTCATCCAGAATCAGAAGAATATCCTTTTCCGCACAGATTTCTTTTATCCCTTTTAAAAATCCCTCTTCTGCAGGATAGATGCCGCCTTCTCCCTGCACTGTTTCCAGAATAATGGCACAGGTCTTCTCTGTCACTGCTTCCTTTACGCTGTCCAAATCATTGAAATCCGCAAATTTCACACCTCCGATTAAGGGCTTAAATGGTTCCTGATAATGTCTGTTTCCTGTGACGGACAATGCCCCAAGGCTTCTGCCGTGGAAGGAATGGCGCATGGCAATGATTTCGTGGTCTGTGCTTTTATCCTTTAACCAGGCATATTTTCTGGCTGCCTTAATTGCCCCCTCAATAGCCTCTGTTCCGCTGTTGGTAAAAAACACCCGACTCATGCCTGACGCCTTCAAAAGCTTATCCGCTGCCTCTGCCATAGGTACATTATAATAGAGGTTTGAGGTATGTATCAGCTTGTCAATCTGTCCCTTTAGCGCCTCGTTGTATTCTTCATTTCCGTATCCCAGAGAAAAAACAGCAATCCCTGCTCCAAAATCCAGATACTCTTTTCCCTCCAAATCATAGAGGTACACACCTTTTCCCTTGTCAAGTACTACTGGAAAACGGTTATAGGTATGCAGAATACTGTTTTCTGCCAATTCTATATAATCCTTACTGCACATCATAATGCTGTATGGCCTCCTTCCTTAAAATCGCGGTTCCGATACCTTTATCTGTGAAAATTTCCAGAAGCAGACAATGCTTAATTCTTCCGTCCAGAATATGGACTCTGGAAACTCCCTCCTCAATGGCGTCAATACAGTTCTGCAGCTTGGGAATCATGCCGCCACCCACATTTCCATTGGAAATCAATTCCTTTGCTTCTTTTACAAACAGCTTGGAAATCAGACTTTCCGGGTCTTTCGGATCTTTATAAACGCCTTCAATATCTGTCAGAAACGCCAGCTTTTCTGCATGCATGGCTTTGGCAATGGCACAGGCTGCATCATCAGCATTGATATTATAGGCAGCATATTCACTGTCCATACCAATGGGACAGACAATAGGAAGAAAATCCTTTTCCAGAAGATCTGACAAAATTTTAGGATTCACTTCTGTCACATTTCCCACAAAACCAATGTCCTGCCCATCGGAAAACTTTTTCTCCACCTTTAAAAGCCCTCCGTCCTTGCCGCTTAATCCCACAGCCTTTACTCCCAGGGATTCCACAAGACTTACCAGTTCTTTATTCACCTTTCCCAGGACCATTTCCGCCAGTTCCATGGTTTCCGCATCTGTAACACGCAGTCCATTGACAAATTTGGGTTCTTTTCCCACCTTGTTTACCCATCGACTGATTTCCTTGCCTCCGCCGTGTACAATAATGGGCTTAAATCCCACCAGCTTTAATAAAACCACGTCCTGTATCACGCTTTTTTTTAATTCTTCATCCACCATGGCGCTGCCGCCGTATTTTACCACAATGATTTTCCGGTTAAAGCGCTGAATATAAGGAAGCGCCTCAATCAATACTTCTGCCTTATCAAGATATTTCTGTTTTACCATATTCTTCTCCCTGCCCTTCTGTCTTCTATCTCTATCATCCCTCACTGATTAAGACCTGTAATCCGCGTTGATTTTTACATAGTCGTAGGTCAAATCGCAGCCCCACGCCACAGCTTCTGCATCTCCCTCTTTCATATCTGCAATGGCTGTCACTTTTTTCTCAGACAGAATCTTTGTTGCCTCTGCTTCACTGTAATCCACCGCCACACCATTCTTTAAAATCTGTATTTTCCCCGCTGTGCTTTCAAAGAACAAATCTACCTTTTCCGGATCAAACTGCGCCCCGGAATATCCCATGGCACAGAGAATCCTTCCCCAGTTGGCATCATGTCCGAAAATAGCTGCCTTTGTCAGATTGGAGGTCACTACAGATTTCGCCAGTGTCACAGCGTCTTCTTTCATCTTTGCTCCTGTTACCTTTACTTCAAAAAGCGCGGTAGCTCCCTCGCCATCTGCTGCAATCTGCTTTGCCAGACTGGTATTTACATATAAAAGCGCGTCTTTAAACATCTCGTAATCCTGATTTTTTTCCTGAATAACAGGATTTCCCGCCATACCGTTTGCCAATACCAAAACTGTGTCATTTGTAGACGTGTCCCCGTCTACGGAAATCATATTGTAAGTATCCTGCACGATTTCGCTTAAAGCTTCCTGCAAAAGTTCTTTCTTTATATGTACATCTGTGGTGACAAATCCCAGCATGGTACACATATTGGGGTGAATCATACCTGAACCCTTGCACATACCCCCAATGGTAACCTTGACTCCGGAAAGCTCAATTTCCACAGCACATTCTTTTTTCACAGTATCTGTAGTCATAATAGACTGGGCTGCCAGAATCCCTGCCTCTCTGGAATCAGAAAGCACAGGAACCAGATTTTTCACCCCTTCCTTTAAGGTTTCAATGGGAAGCTGCTGGTCCGATGGACTCCGGTAGAAGCTACCAGCACAGCCTCCTGTGGAATTTTCAGCGCCTCTGCTGCTGCCAAGGCGGTTTCTTTACAATAGCCGTATCCCTCTTCCCCTGTACAGGCGTTTGCAATGCCGCTGTTGCATACAATGGCCTGGGTAAAAGCTGCATGATCCACCACATATTTATCCCATTTTACAGGAGCTGCCTTTACTACATTTGTGGTAAAGGTTCCAGCTGTTTGACAGGGTTTTTCACTGTACACCATTGCCATATCTTTTTTATTTCCTTTTTTAATCCCTGCCGCGATTCCTGCTGCCTGAAATCCTTTTGCCGCTGTAATTCCGTTTTCAATAACCTTCATCAGTCTGCCTCCTCCTTCTTATGGGAACATGGGTACCAGTTCCAGCCCCCTGCTTTCCTTTTCTCCGAATAACAGATTCATATTCTGCACCGCCTGTCCGGCAGCTCCTTTGACCAGATTATCAATGGCGCCCATTAAAACAATGCGGTTTGTTCTGGGATCAATTTTAAAGTTAATATCCGTATAATTACTGCCTTCCACCCAGCGGGTCTGGGGATTTACGTCTTTTTCCAGCACACGGATAAACTGCTCTTTTCCATAATATTTATCATATACAGCCTTTACCTCTTCATAAGATACCTGCTTTGTCAGGGACGCATAAACTGTCACCAGGATTCCCCTGTTCATAGGAACCAGATGCGGGGTAAAGTTCAGTGTAATTTCCTTTCCTGCTGCATATCCAAGCTGTTCCTCAATTTCCGGTGTGTGGCGGTGGGTTGCTACTGCGTAAGCCTTTATATTTTCATTGACCTCACAGAACAGATTATCCAGCTTCGCCCCTCTTCCTGCACCGGAGGTTCCGGATTTTGCATCAATAATCAGGGTATTAGCATCAATAATCCCTTCCTTTACCAATGGATAACAGGTGAGAATACTGCAAGTCGTATAGCACCCCGGATTTGCTACCAGTCTTGCCTGTCTGATTTTGTCCCTGTTTATTTCACACAGACCATACACCGCCTCGGGCAGAAACTGAGGTGATTTATGCTCTAATCCATACCATTCTTCATATACAGATACATCTTTGATGCGGAAATCTGCACTTAAATCAATGATTTTCACCTTGGAAAGAATATCCTCATTTACCATGGAGGCACACAGCCCCTGGGGAGTTGCCGTAAAAATCACATCTACCTGCTCTGCCAATTCCTCCATATTGTCGTCCAGACAAGTGTCCTCTACAATCTCAAACATGTTCTGATAAACCTGGGCATACTTTTTATCAATATAGCTTCTGGAGCCGAACCATTTGACCTCTGCGTTGCCGTGTCCTTTTAAAAGCCGAACCAGTTCCTGTCCTGCATATCCTGTCGCACCAATAATTCCTACTTTAATCATGGTCTTCACCCTCGCTTCCATATTTTATTCATCATACTCCTGAATATTTTTCTCTGCAAGAAATTCTGTGTATCCTTTCTTTTTCTTCCTGCATATTTCTATGAATTTTTGAATAATTATACATCTCTCCATTTATATATGCAAGTATTTTTTGTAATTTTTCACTTTTTTCTTTTTTCCTTTTCTTTTCTTCATCCCCTGTACATATCCCTATATATAATAGGAATACATAGGATTCTTCTGAGTAATGGCAGACATAACCTTTCTTTATATCTGTCTGCACTCCTAAAATTTTTTTCATTTTTTGCATTTTTCTATTGCATAATTATAATTTTTGTTGTATATTAATACCAACGAAAACAAAACAGATAAATTCATATAAATGTTGTGAATGATAAGGAGGATATTCATCATGAAAGAAAAAGTAATTTTAGCATATTCCGGCGGGTTGGACACTACAGCCTTAATTCCCTGGTTAAAGGAAAACTTTGATTATGAAGTAATCTGCTGCTGCATCGACTGCGGTCAGGGTGCAGAGCTGGACGGACTGGAAGAACGTGCCGCACTTTCCGGCGCTTCCAAATTATATATTGAAGATATTGTTGATGAGTTTTGTGATGACTACATTGTTCCCTGCGTACAGGCAGGCGCTGTCTATGAAAACAAATACCTTCTGGGTACTTCCATGGCTCGCCCGGGTATTGCAAAGCGTCTGGTAGAAATCGCAAGAAAAGAAGGCGCTTCTGCTATCTGTCACGGTGCGACCGGCAAAGGAAATGACCAGATTCGTTTCGAGCTGGGTATTAAGGCTCTGGCACCTGATTTAAAAATTATTGCCCCATGGCGTATGACTGATGTTTGGACGATGCAGTCCCGTGAAGATGAAATTGCTTACTGCAAAGCTCACGGAATTGACCTCCCCTTTGACGCAAGCCACAGCTACAGCCGTGACAGAAATTTATGGCATATCAGCCACGAGGGACTGGAACTGGAAGACCCTGCTGCAGAACCAAATTATGATGACCTGCTGGTGTTAGGTGTGACCCCTCAGAAAGCTCCGGACAAGGAAACAGAAGTAACTATGACTTTTGAAGCCGGTGTTCCCAAAACCTTAAATGGAAAAGCCATGAAGGTATCTGAAATCATCACTGAACTGAATAAATTAGGCGGCGAAAACGGCATTGGTATCATTGATATCGTAGAAAACCGTGTCGTGGGTATGAAATCCCGCGGCGTATACGAAACACCAGGCGGAACCATTCTTATGGAAGCACACAACCAGTTAGAAGAACTGATTTTAGACCGCGACACCATGGAAATGAAAAAGAAGCTGGGCAGCCAGTTTGCACAGATTGTATACGAAGGAAAATGGTTCACACCTCTTCGCGAGGCAATCCAGGCATTCGTGGAATCCACACAGCAGTATGTAACAGGAGAAGTAAAATTCAAACTGTATAAAGGCAACATCATCAAAGCAGGCACAACCTCTCCATACAGCTTATATGACGAATCTCTGGCCTCCTTTACAACCGGCGACTTATATGACCATCACGATGCAGACGGCTTCATCACCTTATTCGGACTTCCGTTAAAAGTTCGTGCTATGAAAATGGCTGAGGCTAAAAAAAATCAGAAATAAGACTACTTTTCGATAGAGGAAATTTGATTTCCGTATAAAAAATTCAGCCAACCACATTTCGCACCCTGTGGTTGGCTGAATTTTTATTTTCCGCCGATTTTTCCGTATATATCCCTCGGTACCCTTGCCTTTATCTCAATTCCCGCTTCTGTATATTCTTCAGAAATCAACTGTCCGTACTTGCGTATAAGCTGTACCTGTCCTGCTTCCTGATAATCCAGCACCCGCTCTATATAAATCTGGTCTTCTGTCAGCAGCTTTTCCAGAACCTTTTTCAGCTCCTCCAGCCCCTGTCCGGTCTTAACAGCCGTCTTAATTACATAATCAGCCTTAAAATCACGGAAAATTCCTTCATCAGTTAATTTATCCTGCTTATTGAATAAGGTAACCATTTTTTTATCCTGTACGCCCAGTTCCTGAAGGGTTTCATACACCACATACATCTGCTCTTCCATCTGAGGATTGGACGCGTCTACTACATGGATAATAAAATCCGCATATTTTGCTTCCTCCAGGGTACTTTTAAATGCCTCAATTAAATGATGAGGCAGCTTTCGGATAAATCCTACCGTATCTGTCAGATAAATCTTCTGCTTTCCCGGAAGCTCCAGCACTCTGGTCGTAGGGTCCAAAGTTGCAAATAATTTGTCCTCCTCCAGTACACAGGCATCTGTAAGGGTATTTAAAAGTGTAGATTTTCCTGCATTTGTATAGCCAACAATAGCAGCGGTTTTGATATTCTCCCGCTTTCTGCCCTCTCTCAACAGCTCCCTGTGGCGTTTCACCTGTTCCAGTTCTTTCTTTAACTGAGAAATCCGGGCTTTAATCAACCGCCTGTCCATTTCCAGCTTCTTCTCGCCCGGTCCCCTGGTTCCGATTCCACCACCCAGTCTGGACATGGAAGTTCCCAGGCCGGTAAGTCGGGCTGCCCGGTATCGAAGCTGCGCCAGCTCCACCTGTATTTTACCCTCGCTGGTATTGGCTCTGGCAGCAAAAAATATCCAGAATCACTACAGTTCTATCCATGATTTTCAACCCCAGCTCCCGCTCCAGATTATTCATCTGAGAAGGGGAAAGCTCGTCATCACACACAATTCCTGTTGCATGATAGGCATCTGCTGCCATGCGGATTTCTTCCAGTTTTCCAGTTCCCACATAATATCCCGGGTGAATCGCTTCCCGGCTCTGTATTACAGTTCCCACCGACACTGCTCCTGCTGTCTTTACCAGCTCCTCCAGTTCCTTTAAGGATTCCTCTGTATCATCTCCGTCCTGCGTCTGTACGCCTACTAAAACCACACGTTCCTGTTCTTCCTTTAATTCATATAACTCCATACACTTCTCCTGTCTTTTTTCTTGCTCTTATGATACTTCCTTCTCTCCGTTCCCGCAAGCCCCCGCACTTTTTTCTCCAATTATTATATAATTCGTACAGAAAACCTATTATCTTTCCACTATTTTTCTTGCATTTTTTCTAGTATATTATCCTGTAAAGGAGAACTTATGAAAGGAGATTCTTATGAAAAAGAAAACAAAATTTTTAAAACCGGCAGCCGCAGGAATGTCTGTGCTTATGGCTGCCAGTCTGTGTTCCTGTCAGACTCCGTCTTCTGATTCCCCAAAAGCAGAAAAGACAGACAGTAAATATCAGGTCACAGAGGAAAACGAAAACAAAGAGCTTGTCATGAACAAGCAACCGGAATCCTCTTACTGGTTTCCTGAACAGCTTCTGGAATGGAATCCTGATGAGGACAAAGATCTGGCTTACAATGTCAGCACGATTCCTCTTGCCGAAAGAGTGGATAAAGATAACCTCACCCCTGTAAACAGTACCCAAAATACAGATACTGAAGTTATGGCAATTTCCATTATGAACTCCAGCACCAGCGGTAATGCACCTCATGGACTGAATAAGGCAGACTGCAATATCTTCACTTACTGGCAGTATGTCGATGAACTGGTGTACTGGGGCGGCTCTTCAGGCGAAGGTCTGATTGTGCCTCCAAGCCCTGATGTCACAGACCTGGGGCACAAAAACGGTGTGCCTGTTATTGGTACTGTATTCTTCCCGCAGGACGTATCTGGCGGAAAAACAGAATGGCTGGATACCTTCCTGACACAAAAAGAAGACAAATCCTTCCCTCTGGCAGATAAGCTCATTGAAGTAGCAGAACTCTACGGCTTTGACGGCTGGTTCATTAATCAGGAAACAGAAGGCAGTGAAAGCAAACCTCTGACACCGGAATATGCCACAAAAATGCAGGCTTTTATCAAATACATGAAAGAAAAAGCCCCGGAATCCAAGGTAATCTACTATGATTCCATGACCTCTGAGGGAAAAATCGACTGGCAGAATGCCCTGACAGATAAGAACTCCATGTTCCTTCAGGATTCTGAGGGAAACCCTGTGGCTGATGAAATGTTTCTTAAACTTCTGGTGGACAGAAGACAAACTGGCTGACCAGAAACTTCTGGAAGCCTCTGCCAAAAAAGCAGAAGAGCTGGGGCTGGATTCCTATGACCTGTTTGCAGGTGTAGACGTACAGGCAAACGGATATATGACTCCTGTGCGCTGGGATTTATTCGCAGGTGAAGACGGCACTGCACATACTTCTCTCGGGCTGTACTGTCCGAACTGGGCTTATTCCTCTGCACAGAACCTGGATGACTTCCATAAAAAAGAAAACAACCTCTGGGTAAACAGTAAGAGCGACCCTTCCGCAGACATAAAATATGCTTCTGCAGAACAGTGGCACGGTGTTTCCACTTATGTAACAGAAAAATCTGCCATTACTTCTCTGCCTTTTGTAACCAATTTCAACACCGGAAGCGGCTACAGCTTCTTTAAAGACGGAGAACAGATTTCCAAGCTGGACTGGAACAACCGCAGCATCGGAGATATTCTTCCAACCTATCGCTGGATTATTAAAAACGAAGGGGAAAATCATCTCACAGCCGCCTTTGACGTGGGAAATGCCTGGGTATGGCGGAACCTCCCTGCGCCTTCTGGGAAATATGGCAAAAGACACGGCTTCTACCATTGACCTTTACAGCGCAGACCTTCCGGTAGAAAAGGATACCACCTTTACCACAACAGTAAAAGCCACACAGGAAACTCAGGTAAATGCGGTTCTTACCTTTGATGACAACAGCACGGAAACTATAAAAGGCGACAAAAAAGCAGGAGAAGACTGGACAACCATTACCTATGATCTTTCCAAATTTGAAGGCAAAGATATTCGCAAAATCGCCTATGAATTAACCACAAAAGAAAATGCAGATTCTTATAAACTGTATTTCGGAAACATTACCATGACAGCCGAAAAAGAAAAGACAGCAGAGGTTTCCAAGGTTACGGCAGACGATGTAGAATTTGATGAAGACGGCCTGTACGCAGGTGTGCGCCTGTCCTGGGAAAGCAGCCAGCCAGCTTCTTATTATGAAGTTTACCGGGTAAATCAGGACAAATCCCTGTCCCTACTGGGTGTATCCAACACAGAGTGCTTCTACATCAATACTCTGCCAAGAACTGATGAAACAAACAAATCCGAATTCATGGTAGTACCGGTTACCAATACTATGGAAAAAGGAAAATCTGCTTCAACAACGATTGAATGGCCGGATAATAGCCTTCCAAAGGCAGGCGCCAAAGCCTCTCAGACCTTGGTAGGTCCTGGTTCCAGCATTACCTTTGAAAGCGGCTGTTCACAGAACACAGAAAACATCACCTGGAAACTGCCGGGCTCCAGCCAGGAAAGCGCAGAGGGCGATTCTGTAACCGCGACTTATGACAAAGAAGGAATCTACGACGTAACCGTAACTGCAAAAAATGAATCTGGAGAAGATACCAAAACACTCACCGGCTGTATTGTGGTTTCCTCTGACCTGGCAAAAGATTGTGAACTTGCTCTTTTATCTCAGGGAAAGGCCGCTGAGGCAACTGCCTTCACCAATGAGAATGAAGCGCCTCAGTTTGCAGTAGACGGAGATATCACAAAGAAATGGTGTGCAACCGGAACTCCACCTCATGATCTGACTATTGACCTTGGCAAAGAAATGACAGTAAGTCAGATTGCTCTCAGCCATGCAGAAGCAGGCGGCGAAGGCGCAGATATGAATACCAAGGCCTACACCATTTCTGTCAGCGCAGATGGCACGGAATATACACCAGTTGTCACAGTCACCAAAAACACTGCCGGAGAAACACTGGATACCTTTGCTCCGGTAAATGCAAGATATGTGAAATTATCTGTTGTGAAACCTACACAGGGTTCTGACTCCGCTGCCCGCATCTATGAGGTACAGGTTTACGGAAGCGAAACCCCTGTCCTGTAATAAAAAAGAATTTCGTGAAGCGTTTTTTGTGTCATAGGAAAATGTGTCCTATGACACAAAAATACTGCCCCGGGAAAAGTATATATGGAATAGTTTTATGAGTATTCCATATATACTTTCCCGGGGCAGCACTTTTCTATGTGTTTCTCTTATTCTCTATCTGGTCTGCAAAAAGTAATTCTCTCTCACTGCCTCTTTATCTGCCGGATACAATTCCAGGTATTCCTGCATTTTTTCTTTTGCAGATGTAAAGTCCATCTGCTTCTCATAAATCACAATTTCATTAAACAAAAGTGCCTGCTGCACCTGGGCGTCCTTTTCCTTCAGCCCTTTTTCTACATAGGACAAAGCTCCGGCATAATCTTCCTGAAGCATAGCGCAATAGGCAAGACCGTTATATCCTTCTGCCTTCAGCCCTTCCTGCTCCAGGCATTTTTTATACATGGAGGCTGCCTCTTGAGGCTGCTGTGCCTCTGTATAAACCTTTCCCAGATACACCAGCGCCGGGATGTATTCCTCTTCCCAGGCCTTTTTTAAAGCCTTCTCCGCTTTTTCATACTCTTGCAGATGATAATACACTCTCCCCTGATTGTAATAATCCTCCGGGGATTTTGCCTTAATCTCCAAAGCGCTTTCCAGATAGGTGCTGCCGTCTGCATTCAACTCGCAGGATTTATAAATTTTGTAAATATCCAGATAATCCTCGTAATTTTCAGAGCCGGAAACCACTCTGGAGAAATCACTGTCCGCCTTTTTATATTCGTCCATCCGCAAGTACGCACTTCCCCGCAGGAAATAAGCGTCCTTTTTTTTCTGCTGCTTTAAAAGCTCACTGCAGGTTTCTGCACATTTTTCATATTTTCCCTGATGATACAGGGCGTCTGCCAGGTAAAAATACAAATCTGTTTTCAACGCCTTTTCTGAACGTTCTGTCAGTCCCAAAGCTGTTATAAAAGCTTCTTCCGCCTTATCAAAAACGCCCTGTCCGCTCCAGGCTATTCCAATCCCTCTCCAGGACTGCACTGTATGGTCGCCCTCCTGAATCGCATTTTGAAAATTTTCAATCGCCTGTGTGTACTTCTCTTTTTCCAGATGTTCTGTGCCAACCTCATATGCGGTAGGTTCACTGCCCTTACAGCCGCCCAGAAAACACAGCACAACTGCTGCCAAAACAAATCCTTTTTTCACCTGTTTAACCTCATTTCCTTATTCGGCAATCAGATTTTCAGAACGCATAACTTCCACAACCTTATCTGCATAAGACTCACAGATTTCGTCTGTAGCTGCTTCCACCATAACACGAATCAATGGCTCTGTGCCGCTCTCTCTGACCAGAATTCTGCCGTCCTCTCCCAGAGCCTTTTCTACCTCTGCTACAGCTTCGATTACTTTCTGATTTTCTCTTGCCGTCTTTTTATCATGAACCCTTACGTTTTTCAGCACCTGAGGATAAATTGTAACCTCTCTTGTGAGTGTGCTGAGCGGAACCTTTTTCTCAATAATCACTTCCATAAGCTTTAAAGAAGTCAGAATTCCATCTCCTGTTGTTGCATGCTTAGAGAAAATAATATGTCCGGACTGCTCTCCGCCAATGGAGTGTCCGTTTGCCATCATATTTTCGCAGACATATTTATCACCTACCGCTGTTTTTTCATAGCGGATTCCTTCTCTGTCACATGCCTTATACAGACCCAGATTGGACATAACCGTTGTCACAATGGTATCGTTATTTAATTTTCCGCATTCCTTCATATACTTGCCGCACACATAGAGGATCAGATCCCCATTGACCTCTTCTCCCTTATCGTCTACAGCAATGCATCTGTCTGCATCACCATCATAAGCAAATCCCACGTCCAGTCCATTTTCCTTTACAAAGGCTTTCAACTCATTGATATGTGTGGAGCCGCAATCAGCATTAATATTGGTTCCGTCCGGATTGTTGTGGATTACATAGGTTTTCGCACCTAAAGCATCAAAAACGCTCTTTGCTATAGCAGAAGCGCTTCCGTTTGAACAGTCCAGACCAATGCGTACGTTTTTAAACGCTCTGGTGGGAATGGAAATCAGATAGCCGATATAGCGGTTTCTTCCTGCTGAAAAGTCTACAGTGCGTCCAATATTCTCTCTTTTTGCCAGAGGTAATTCTTCCATTTCACCGTCGATATAAGCTTCAATCTGCTCTTCCACGGAAGCCTCCATTTTCTGTCCGTTTCCATTGATAATTTTAATTCCATTGTCATAGAAAGGATTATGGCTGGCAGAAATCATGATACCGCAGTCGAAATTTTCTGTACGCACAACATAGGAAACACTGGGGGTCGTAGTTACATGGAGAAGATACACATCTGCACCGGAAGCCGTCAGACCTGCTACCAGAGAATACTCAAACATATAGCTGCTTCTTCTGGTATCTTTTCCGATAACAATCTGTGCCTTATGTTCTCTTCCGAAATACCAGCCCAGAAATCTTCCCACTTTAAATGCATGCTCTACTGTCAGATTTACATTTGCCTCACCGCGAAAACCATCGGTTCCAAAATATTTTCCCATAGCTTAACTCCTTTTTTACACAATCATTCATTTTTTTTATCTTTTTATCCTTTAATAAGATAACACAAAAATATGATTATGAAAAGAGCTGTTCTTTATATACTCCTTTTTTTACCAATTCTTTAAAAGATTCCATTACTTTCTCTTTATCTTCCTGATAAGTTACGCCAAACCAGGTATCATGGGTTTTTAAAACTGCTACCTCTGCTTTGTTTTCCTTAATCATCTGGTCAACCACTGCCGGAAGCAGGTATTCCTTCTTGATTTCTCCCGGTTTTACCTCTGCCAGAAATTCTGCAAAGCCTTTCTCCAGTACCTCCAGAAATTCCGGTGTCAGCCCCCACATGTTCATGGAAACCAATGTCTGAGAATCCAGCATGGTCTTTTCACCGGTTTCTTCATCTACAGATGCAGGTCCTTCCGGTGTTTTCTGAATATTATAGGTTTCTGTAACACTCATCAGATTTTTGTTTTCATCTAAAGCACAAACACCCCTTGTTACGCCACCATTGTCACTTAAAGTATTTTCCAGAATAAAGCCTGCCATACAGATATCCATCTTATTCCCAGCCGGTTTTTCTTCTACCAGATAATCATGAATTTTTACAAAAGCTTCTTTTCCGTAATAATCATCTGCGTTAATGACAATAAAAGGCTCCTGAATCACTTTTTTCGCTGCCAGTACGGCATGGCCTGTTCCCCACGGCTTTGTACGGTCAGCCGGGCAGACAAAGCCTTCCGGCAAATCATTGATATCCTGATATACATACTCTACTTCTGTAATCTTCTCAATTCTGTTTCCGATAATGCTACGGAATTCTTCTTCAATATCCCTGCGGATAATAAAAACCACTTTATTAAAGCCAGCTTCCAGAGCATCATGAATGGAGTAGTCCATAATAATTTCCCCACTTGGGCCTACTTTTGCAAGCTGTTTGATCCCTTTGCCGAAACGGCTTCCGATTCCTGCTGCCATGATGACTAATGCTGTTTTTTTCATACTCTCACTTCTCCTTATTTCAAAAAACTTTTCTCTTTATTTATGAATTCTCCAGACCGCTTAAGCGAGCGCTTTGGTCTGCAGCAATTAAAGAGTCTATAATCTCTTCCAAATCCCCGTTCAGAATACTGTCCAGCCTGTGAAGAGTCAATTTAATTCTATGATCTGTCACACGGCCCTGAGGGAAATTGTAGGTTCTGATTTTTTCAGAACGATCGCCTGTACCTACCTGGCTTCTTCTTGCCTCCGCTTCTGCATCGTGACGCTTCTGTAATTCCATATCATATAGTCTGGAACGAAGAACCTTTAAAGCTTTATCCTTGTTTTTCAACTGTGATTTCTCGTCCTGACAGGAAATTACAATTCCAGTAGGGATATGTGTAAGACGCACTGCAGAGTCTGTGGTGTTGACGCACTGTCCACCATTTCCAGAAGCCCGGAACACATCAAATTTACAGTCATTTAAATCCAACTCAAAATCAATTTCTTCTGCCTCCGGCATAATTGCCACTGTAATGGTGGAAGTATGGATACGTCCGCCACTTTCTGTTTCCGGCACACGCTGTACACGATGTACACCGCTTTCATATTTCAGTCTGGAATAAGCGCCTTTTCCGTTAATCATAAAGGTAACTTCCTTAAACCCACCAATGCCGTTTTCATTCAGGCTCATCATTTCTGTTTTCCAGTTCTGGGATTCTGCATATTTAACATACATTCTGTAGATTTCTGCTGCGAACAGTGCAGCCTCATCACCGCCTGCACCTGCACGGATTTCCACAATAACGTTTTTCTCATCATTAGGGTCTTTTGGCAGAAGCAGAATTTTCAGCTCCTTTTCCAGTTCTTCAATTCTCTTCTTCGCCTCTGACAACTCTTCTTTTAACATGTCCCGCATATCCTCGTCAGATTCCTCATCTAACATCATCAGACTGTCCTCTACGGTTTCCTTGCAGCGTTTGTATTCATTATATGCATCTGCAATAGGCTGCAAATCGCTCTGCTCTTTCATCAGCTTCTGAAATCTCGCATCATTTGCCACTGTCGGCTCATTTAATTCATTTAATATTTCCTCAAGGCGGACTAAGATGTCCTCTAATTTATCAAACATGATTTTCCTCCTGATTTTTCTTTCCTGTTACCACCCGGTCAAGTCCTGCCAGGTCTTTGATTATCTGTATCTCTTCATAGCCCTGTTCTTTCAAAAGCCGGGCAACAGCTTCTCCCTGGTCATAGCCGATTTCAAAAGCAAGAAGCCCTCCCGGATTCAAAAATGCACCTGCCTGCTCTGTAATTTTTCGGTAAAAATACAGGCCGTCCTCTTTTCCGTCCAGAGCCATTCTGGGCTCATGGCACTTCACTTCTTCCATAAGCCCCTCAATCACTGCAGTCTGAATATACGGGGGATTTGACACCAGAATATCATATTTTCCCGAAATCTGCTGAAACAAATCACTGTTTATCCACTGTGCCGAAAGTCCCAGCATTTTTCCGTTTCTTTCTGCCACCTTCAGGGCTTCCCGGGAAAGGTCTGCACCTGTTCCCTCTGACTCCTCCAGATTTGCCAGAAGACTGAGCAAAATACAGCCGCTTCCGGTACACATATCCAGAATCCTCAGTCCCTTCCCGGCTTTTGCTTCCTTCAGCACTTCCTCTACCAGGACTTCTGTATCCTGCCTTGGAATCAGCACATGCTCATTTACATAAAATTTCATTCCATAGAAATACGCTTCATGGGTAAGCTGCTGTAAGGGTATTTTTTCCCCACGCAGCCTGAAAAGTCTTCGATATTCTGTTTCCTGCTCTTTTGGCGCTTCCTCTTGTTCATGAACAAAATACCATGTTCTGGAAATCCCGCACACATGCTCCATAAGAAGCCAGGCGTCCAGATTTCCGTCCTCTATTTGTTTTTCTTTTAAATATTTCTTTCCGTTTTCCAGTAATTCTCTGTATGTTGCCATATTAATCTTCCCCGTCTGCCTGTGTCTGTTGGAAATTCTCTTCCAGATAGGCTCTCCAGTCAAAGACAGCTTCTACAGCCTGAATTGCCACCTCCGCCATATCCGGTGTAGGCTCCTTTGTAGTCAGTTTCTGCAGTGCCAGCCCTGGCTTGGAAAGAAAGGCAACTGCCCCATTGTCGCTGTTTCCTGCCAACTTAATAAATTCATAGGATACTCCGGCAATCACCGGTACCAGCAAAATACGCACTACAATCCGCAGCCACATAGTCTTTATGGGAACGATTGCAAAAAATCCCAAAAAGAAAATAACACTGATAATAATCACAAAAAACAGAAAGCTGGTTCCGCAGCGCTTGTGAAACCGTGAGCTTGCCATAACATTCTCCACAGTCAGTGGTTTTCCGTTTTCTACACAATTTATACACTTATGCTCTGCGCCATGATACATAAACACCCTCTGGATATCCTGCATCTTAGAAATCAGCAGCATATAGGACAGAAACAGTACCACTCGCACAAACGCCTCTGCCACAGTTACAAGATGTTCGCTTGCTCCTACCTTATGCAAAAGACTTGCCAGCAAATAGGGCAATACCATAAAAAGACCCACAGAAAGTACAACCGAAAAAATAACGGTGGCAGTCATAAGCACCTTATCTTCTTTTTCCTTTTTCGCCTCCTGCTTCTCCCTTTCTTCTCCTGACAGAGCCTTGCGCTTTTCCAGTTCTTCCTCCTCTTCAAAAAAAGTGGCGGAATACATCAGACATTTTGTCCCCACCACCAGAGAATCTATAAAGTTAAACACACCGCGTATAATGGGAAGCCTCAGAATTTTCCTATTTTTTATAATGCTTTTATAATCTTCAACCTTGACCTCTATTTCTTTATCCGGCTTTCGCACTGCAACAGAATATACGTCCCCGTGACGCATCATAATGCCTTCCATTACAGCCTGTCCGCCAATGTTCGATGATTTCATGTTTCCTCCAAACGCAACAAGAGGCCGAAGTCCTCAAACCTCAGCCTCTTCTATCTCTTATTTATTCATGCCGTATTTCTTGTTGAACTTATCAATACGTCCACGAGCCTGTGCAGCTTTCTGCTGTCCTGTATAGAAAGGATGACATTTAGAGCAAACTTCTACACGGAGTTCAGATTTTGTAGAACCTGTCTTAAATGTATTTCCACAGTTGCAAGTTACTGTACATTCCTGGTAATTTGGATGGATTCCTTCTCTCATTTTATTCACCTCTTATATATTTTGATTATTTATATTGTTTTATTGCGTTTTCAAATTCAAACAGCTTTTGAATTATATCATATTCTCATTCCAAATGCAAGGCTTATTAAGGTTTTCTTTAAAGAATCCTCTGCTTTTTCACCATTTGCACAAATTCCGCATTATCCTTTGTTCTTGCAAACATATTCAGAATATTTTCAGTAGCTTCATCTGACTTCATACCATTTAATGCCTTCCGCATAATATCCACAGCTTCCTGCTCTTCTCTGTCCAGAAGCAGATCCTCTCTTCTGGTGCCGGATTTGGCAATATCAATGGCAGGGAAGACCCTCTTTTCCTGAAGCTTTCTATCCAGTACAAGTTCCATATTGCCTGTACCCTTAAATTCTTCATAGACAACATCGTCCATTTTGCTTCCTGTATCCACTAAAGCTGTTGCCAGAATTGTCAGGCTTCCACCCTCTCTCATGTTTCTGGCAGCACCAAAGAAACGCTTGGGCATGTGCAGGGCAGCCGGATCCAGACCTCCGGAAAGAGTACGTCCGCTTGGCGGAACAGTCAGGTTGTATGCCCTTGCCAGTCTGGTAATACTGTCAATGAAAATGGTAACGTCTTTTTTGTGTTCTACCAGACGCTTTGCACGCTCAATCGTCATTTCGGATACTCGTTTATGATGTTCCGGTAATTCATCAAAAGTGGAATAAATAATTTCCACATTTTTCCCCTTAATTGCCTCTTTCATATCCGTAACCTCTTCCGGACGCTCGTCAATAAGCAGGATAATCAAATGCATTTCCGGGTTGTTCCGCAGAATAGATTTTGCCGTATCTTTTAAAAGGGTTGTCTTACCAGCCTTTGGCGGAGATACAATCATTCCTCTCTGTCCCTTTCCGATAGGGCTTACAAGATCTGTAATTCTCATGGCCATACTTCCGCCCGGACGCTCCAGATGAAGTCTTTCATTTGGGAATATGGGTGTCATATCCTCAAAATTCATACGCTGCATCTCGTTGGCCTTAAATCCGTTGATATGAGTCACATAAAGCAGCGCAGAAAATTTTTCATTCTGACTTTTTACTCTCGTATTCCCTCTTAAAATATCTCCGGTCTTTAAATTAAATCTGCGAATTTGGGACGGAGATACATACACATCATTGTCCCCAGGAAGATAATTATCACTTCGGATAAACCCATAGCCATCAGGAAGCACCTCTAAAATTCCCTTTACCGTAATTCCGCTGTCCAACTCAGACTGCTCCATAGGCGCTCTTGCACTGCGATTCTCCTGATTTTCCTCCCTTGATACAGCCCTTTTCTCTTCTCTTGCCTCTGTTCTGATTTCTGTCCTGCGTTCTGCAGTTGTTTCAGA
The DNA here is from genome assembly GCF_003287895.1 of Blautia argi. Lineage (NCBI taxonomy): Bacteria > Bacillati > Bacillota > Clostridia > Lachnospirales > Lachnospiraceae > Blautia > Blautia argi. Next base: position 2,770,908 of record NZ_CP030280.1, read on the forward strand.
TGCTTCTTCCTGCTTTTTCTGTTCTGCCGCTTTTTTATCCTTCTCGTCTTCCTGTACCATTCGTTCTACCAGTTCACTTTTTTTCAGTGTTGAAATACCTTTTAATCCTCTTGCCTTTGCAATTTCTTTTAATGCCCCTAATGACAATGAATCATACTTTTCTCTCATTACAAATTCCTTTCTGAAATTTCATTCCATTGCATTTTTCCTACAGTTTCAAACCCGGAACTGTAAAAAAATACTACTTATTTTTTCATTTTAACAATAAACAGGAAAATCGTCTGAATTGACATGAATCTACGTTCGCTTCTGACACTGTAACCGTATATCTTTGATATATGAATCATCATAGCACACTTTTCTCTGTTTGCAAAGTATTTGTTGGCTTTCTTTTCCCTGACCTCTGATTTTTGTATATTTTTCCTATACTTTTTCTGTCCGCGCTGTCATATATTCTTGAAATGCCTTCATACTCTTTGTTAAAAACTTACTTTTATGATGAACAAAATAATATTCTCTTGTGACTTCTGTATTCTGTATCTTAATTTCCTTTAACTTATAGTTCTCCATAAAAGGCGCAACAATGGATTTGGAAATCATAAGCACTCCCAACCCTTTGCTGCAGACTTCTATCAAACTCTGGACACTGATGCTTTCCATAAGAATATTCAGCTTTCTTTTATATTTTTCTACAAATTCTTCTGTCATATTTCTCGAACCACTTCCCTTTTCACGCAACAAAAGAGGATATTCGCAGAGTTCCTCCAGCGTTACCCTGTTCCTGATTTCATAAGAACAGGCACATACTGCAGTCATAATATCCTTTCCCACAGGGTGGCAGACAAAAAAGCGCGGATTCAGGGGATAATCCATAATTCCAAAATCCAGCTCATTTCTCATGAGATGTTGTTCTATCTGTCTGGAATTTTCCACTCTGGTATAAAGAGGAATTTGAGGATACTGCTTCGAAAATTCAGAAAGCATTTCAGGAAAACGGCTGATTCCAAAGGATACATTGGTTCCTACCCTTACTTTTGTCACTGCATGCACATCTCTTAAAACGTCCCTCGCCTCATCAAACTGGGACAATATAGAATCTGCATACAAAAGAAGCTGTTCCCCGGATTCTGTAATATAAAGTCTTCGATTCATACGCTCAAACAGCTTTGTTCCATAATAGCTTTCCAATTCTCGAATAGCATAACTCACCGCTGGCTGGGCCATATTCATACGCTCTGCTGCAAGGGTAATACTCTCCTGCCTGCATACTTCTGAAAAAATGCGTAAATGTCTGAGTGTCATACTTTTCTCCCCTATACATAATATTTTTGTTATATATACCATAATAACATAAGAATTGCTATATATCCATGAAAAGACTAAAATAAATATAACTATACAAAAGTGAGGTATCATAATGGTATTATTATTAATTTTTCTAATCTGTTTTTCAGCCTCTGTTATTGGTGCAATCTGCGGCATTGGAGGCGGAGTCATTATCAAACCCGTTCTGGACGCTTTTGGCATTATGGACGTTGCCACCATAAGCTTCCTGTCCGGCTGCACGGTACTTTCCATGTCCACCTACTCTGTTATCAAAAACAAACTGAGCGGAGAATCCCATGTAGAACAGAAAACCGGACTCCCCCTTGCACTGGGAGCAGCCGCCGGAGGACTTCTTGGAAAATACCTTTTCTCCCTTATTTCGTCCCTGAGTCCTGATAAAAACAAAGTCGGCGCTGTACAGGCTGCCTGCCTGCTTATTGTGACTCTTGGTACCCTAGTCTACACCATTTATAAGGCACGTATTAAAACGTACCGCATTGTAAACCCGGTTGTCTGTATCTGCATTGGTATTTTTCTTGGAGTTCTCTCCTCCTTCCTTGGTATTGGCGGAGGGCCTATCAACCTGGTAGTTCTGTTTTTCTTCTTTTCTATGTCTACAAAGGTTGCTGCTGAAAACTCGCTGTACATTATTTTCTTTTCCCAGATAGCCAGCCTGCTGTCTTCTCTGGCAACAAAAAGTGTCCCTGATTTTCAGTTAATCACATTAGTTTTCATGGTAATTGGCGGTATTGCCGGAGGCGCTTTTGGACGAAAGGTAAATAAAAAGATAGAAGACAAGACTGTAGATAAACTGTTCATTGGACTGATGGTTTTGATTATTCTTATTAATATTTATAATATTATGAAATTTGTAAGATAAAATCCTGTGCCGCTTTCTATCATTATAATAAATAATAGAAGAAACGTTGTAAAACTACAGCCCCTTCTTTCATCAACTCCAAAATCTGCTCTGTAACCTGTCCTTCTTCAACTTTAGACGGGAACTGCTGAAATTGGAAACGGAATCTTTAAAGATTTCACAGCTGCCGAAAGATTTATACATACCAGTGAAGTTCATCTTCCTGAAATTTTTAAAAAATGAGTAAGAGAAACTTTTAAAGTACTTCTCCTACTCATTTTTGCGAGGTTTTAAACTTTTCAGGATGGCCTCTCTCTTCTTTGTTACGCAAATAATTCCTCAGCCACGCGAATGAGATATTCTGTATCCTTCACTCCCACGGTTTCATATGGAGAGTGCATAGCCAACTGAGGCAGTCCGATATCCACTGCATTTAACGCCACCTTGGTATTGGAAATATTCCCAAGGGTAGATCCGCCCAAAATATCAGACCGGTTGGTAAAGGTCTGGAACGGCACATCTGCCTTGTGGCACAAATCCTTAAACATGGCTGCGGAAACGCCGTCTGTACAGTATTTCTGATTTGCGCTATGCTTAATTACAATGCCTTCATTTAAATACGGACGGTTTACCGGGTCTGCTTTCTCTGTATAATTGGGGTGAACAGCATGAGCATTGTCCGCAGATACCATAAAGCTGTCTGCCAGATATCTTAAATAATCCTCATAATCCCCGCCGAGAGCCTGATTTACACGCACCAGTACATCATACAGGAAGGTAGAGGCTGCTCCCTGCTTTGTTCCGCTTCCCACTTCTTCATTATCCAGCACACAGTGTACGCCCATATACTCCTGCTTTTCTCCTGCCAGAAAGCCTTTTAAGGAAGAAAATGCACACTGTAAGTCATCCAGCCTTCCTATGGAAACATATTCCTCGTTGGCGCCCCAGATGCTGCCCTTTTCTCTGTTATACAGGAACAAATCATGTCCCAGAATGTCCTCTTCCTGTACGTCTGCCGCTTCAGCTACAGTTTTCATAAACGTATCTTTTGCAGCAATGTCCCCAAACAATGGCAATAAATCTTTCTGTGCATTGTACTTGTATCCGTCATTGACCTCCCGGTTCATGTGAATCGCCAGATTGGGGATCAGCAGCAAATCTCTGTCCACGTCCACCAGCTTTGTCACCAGTTTTTCGCCCTCTTTTACAATCACACGGCCAGCCACAGACAACGGTCTGTCAAACCATGGCGCACAAATCATGCCGCCATAACGCTCTACGTTCAGCTTCACATATTTGTTATCCACTGTCATTTCCGGATTTTCCTTAATTTTAAAGCAGGGAGAATCGCTGTGACTTGCCATGATACGGAATCCCTTCATCCCTTCTTCCGGTACCGCAAAGGCAATCAGGGAAGAGTCATTTCTCGTAACAAAATATCTTCCGCCTTTTTTAACTGTCCATTTGTCTGTTTCCTTTAATTCCACATATCCTGCCTTCTCCAGAATTTCCTTCATAGAAGCCACTGCATGAAAGCAGGTAGGGCTTTTCTCAATAAACTGAATTAATTCTTTTGCTGTTTCCTTATACATCTTTTTACCTCCAAAAAGACAGAAGAGCTGCCCCACGAAACACTACTGTCCGTGTGACAACCCCCTGTTATAAATTATTTGTTTTTAGAACGTCTTGCAATGACCGGCATAATAAAGCCAAGTCCAATGAGTACGAACGGTGTTACAATGTTCAGCACCAACTGGAAGGTATCCTCGGAATAAATCCCCAGAATACATGCAATAGCAGTAAAGGCGAAGCACCATACACCAAACACAATACCTACAGTCTTGCTCTTTACAAAACGGTATTCAGCGTGGAATTTATCTCCTGCTTTTTTCAATGCAATGTATGCCACAAATACCCACAGATAACGAAGAGGCATACATACAGAGTTTACTTTTACCAGCCATTTTACCAGTACGTCTACACTTTCAATACCCAAAGCCGGAACAATGATCAGAATGGATACAATGATGGTAACCATCTTATGTCCGTTTGTGTAAGTACCATATTTGTTCTGTTTGAACAGTGCCTTTGGAATATAGTTTTCATCTGCACTGTCAAGCAGCATACGAAGAGGCGCATCAATAGACAGAATCATAACTGCAAACTGTCCGATGAGGTTTGTAATCGCATATACCACTACAAAGAAGTCACCTACATGGTAATATTCACCTAATGTCTGGAATGCGTAGTAAGCACCATTTGTCATTAAGTCCTCAGGAATGTTGTTGGAATCAAACATCATACCAAGGGCAATGGTTCCAAGCACTGCACAGACTGTAACCATGATCGCAAGAGAAATCATACCTCTTGAGAAGTCCCTGGACGGATTCTTCATCTTATTTACATAAGGCGAAATCTTCTCACAACCGCCTACTGCAAAGACCAGAATAGACAGGTTCAGGAAGAACTTGCTGTCAAAAGTTGGCATAAAGGTCTTTAAGGACCAGTCAATATCCATAACCTTTGCTCCGGTAATAGCCGGTGCTGCAATCATCATAACAATAAACAACAGGGACATAATAAACATGGTAGAACCTGCCAGGGAAGTCAGCTTTTTCAAAACACCGATTCCTCTTGACGCAACCCATACTGCGAACAGGAACAGCACCAGACAGATTACTGCCAGCACTCTTACGTTCATCTGGCTGATTCTGGCATCTCTGAAGATTGCCCAGCTTGCCGCGATCACAGAACCGTTTGGCTTCTGTGAAATATAAGGCATATGCACAATCCAGTAAGTCCAACCTGCCAGATAAGCCATTCTCGGTCCAATGGTTTCCAGAATCCAGGAACTCACACCGCCACCGGCATCTTTGAAGGCGCTTCCCATCTCACCCACCATAAGAGCATATGGTACGAAATATACGGCAAAAATCAAAGCCCATGAAACAATCGCTTGTAAACCGCCGTATTCAGAAAAGCCGTTTATAACATTTCCAAAACCCCATACTGTGGAGAATGCCATAAAAGCAAGGCTATACCACATGATCTTTTTTTCACTTTCGTGGTTTTTCATCACTTCTTCTCCTTAATGATTATTTTATTATTCTTTGACGCTTTGTGATTATACGAAAGAAAGTGTCTAATTATAGTCAAATATCCCTTTCTCTTGAAGCTAACTCCATAGCAATTTTTTCCGGTTTTATGGGCATTTCCCGCACACGGACGCCCACTGCATTGTACACCGCATTGGCAATGGCAGGACAAGGGGTGTTGATAACAATCTCACCAATGGATTTTGCACCAAAGGGGTGAGATTTTTCATAGCTTGGGGCAAAATCCACACGGATTTTCTGAATATCCACACGGCTTGGAATCTTGTACTGCATAAAGGAATTATTCCGAAGCTGTCCCTTTTCATTGTACTGAATATCCTCGTACAACGCCATGCCGATTCCCTGTGCCAGACCACCCTCTGTCTGTACTCTTGCCAGGTTGGGATTTACGGGAGTTCCGCAGTCTACCACTGCCGCATAATCAATTAATTCCACACTTCCGGTTTCTGTGTCCACTTCTACCTCAGCAACACCTGCCATAAAGGGAGGCGGTGAAATCTTAGAGGAGCGGTTTACGGTTACATGAAGAGATTCGTTGTTTCCACAGGTTCCCTTTACTGCAATCTCCTGCAAAGAAACCTCCCGGCTTCCGTCCAGAACATACACACGCTTTCCGTCAAATTCCACCTCTTCTGCTGCCGCTTCCAGCATTTCTGCTCCCAGCGCCCTGATTTTTTCTCTCAATTCTTTGCAGGCATCTGCAACTGCCATTCCAGTGACATAGGTTGTGGCAGAAGCGTAAGAACCGGAGTCATAAGGAGAAATATCCGTATCCACACCAAAGACCACAATATTGTCAAATTCCGTTTCCAGTACATCTGCCGCCATCTGGGAAAGAATGGTATCACAGCCGGTTCCCATATCGGTTGCCCCAAGACTTAAGGTATAAGAGCCGTCCTCTCCCAGTTTAATTGTTGCGCCGCCTACGTCAACCCCTGCAATGGCAGAACCCTGCATGGCAAGGGCTGCTCCTACCCCACGGATTTTTCCATTTCCCATATCTCTTCTGGGATATTTTTCGTCCCAGCCAATCATTTGCTTTGCCTTTTCCAGACATTTATCCAGCGTACAGCTTGTGACCCACGGACTGCCGTCATAGCCGATGAATTTCCCGCCTTCTTTTGACATATTCAGTTCTCTGAAGCGCACCGGATCCATATGCATCTGTTCTGCCAGCTCGTCCACTGCTGATTCCACTGCAAAAATCCCCTGGGTTGCCCCGTATCCGCGGTATGCTCCTGCTGACATGTGATTTGTATAAACAACATCAAAGGCAAAGCGGTATGCCTCTGTATTTCCGTACAGACCAAGAGGCTTATGACCGGACAGGCCTACTGTAGTGGGGCCATGCTCTCCGTAAGCACCGGTATTGGACAGCGTATAAATATCAATCGCCTTTAAAATTCCCTGCTCATCCGCACCCAGACGCACCTTTACCTCCATTTCATGGCGAGGAGAGGAGCAAATCTGAGATTCATATCTGGAGAAAATCATTTTTGCCGGACGTTTTGTCTTCAGCGTTACAAGAGCAGGATATACCTCTGCCACAGAGGTCTGTTTTGCCCCAAATCCGCCGCCAATACGCGGTTTGATAACTCTTACGTTAGATGCACCGATTCCTAAAGCCCGTCCCAGGATTCTTCTGACATGGAAAGGAACCTGGGTAGAGGCAACCACATTTAACCTGCCGAAATAGTCCAGATACGTATAGGCTCGGAAGGGTTTCCATCATTGCCTGCTGATTGGCTTTTGTATGATAAGTTCTCTCTACCACATATTTACAGTCTGCCAGAACTGCGTCCACATCGCCCAGAGCTTCCACCTTTGAAGCACAGAGGTTTCTCTTATTATCTGCCCCTACCGGTACTTTTGATTCCCAGTTATCCTCCGGATGAAGCAGCACAGGATTATCCTTTGCCTTGTGGAAATCCAGCACTGGTTCCAAAAGCTCATAGCGTACCTTAATGATTTTCATTGCCTTATCCACTGCTTTTTCAGTTTCTCCCGCCACAATGGCAACTGCATCTCCCACAAACCGGATATGACGGTCCAGAATCAGTCTGTCGTAGGGACTTAATTCCGGATAAGTCTGGCCTGCAAAGGTAAACCTCTCCTGAGGCACATCTTTGTAGGTCAGAACACAGGCAATCCCCGGAACCTTTTTCGCTGCGTCTGTACGGATTTCCTCAATCATGGCATGGGCGTGGGGACTTCTTAAGACCTTTACAATCAGACAGTCCTTTGGCGCCAGATCATCGGTGTATACTGGTTGACCTGTTACAAGGGCTTCTGCGTCCTTTTTCTTCATAGGCTGATTTACATAACTCATTCCTTCCCACCGCCTTCCTTTTTCGCTTCCAGAAATTTCAGAATACTTCTGGTCTGTCCCATAAAGCCGGAACAGCGGCACAGATTTCCTGCCAGATATTCATTAATTTCCGCCTCTGAAGGATTCTCCAGCTCCTTTAACATAGCAAATACGTTCATGATAAATCCGGGATTACAGAATCCGCACTGTTCCGCTCCCTCTCCTGCCAGAAAATCTCCAAACTCCTTTGCTTCCTCCTGCATACCTTCCAGCGTTACCACATGCTTTCCCTCTGCCCTTGCTGTAAGCATGCTGCAGGAAAGCACCGGCTTATCCTCCATTAAGACTGTACACAGTCCGCAGTTAGCTGTTTCACAACCTCTTTTTACACTATAACAGCCCAGTTCCCGCAGGGTATCCAGAAGCAAGGCGTCCGGCTCTGCCTGCACCTGTGTCTTTTCCCCATTCAGCCAGAATTTAATTTCCATTTTCCATACCTCCTGCTGCCTGTAATGCCCGTTTTACCAGAACGCCTGTTAAATGGCTTCTGTATTCTTTGGAAGCTCTCATATTACTTCCTGTCTTCACAGTTTCCTTTGCATACTGTGCAAAATCCATAGCAGATTTCTCCTGTTCTTCCTGATTTTTATTCAGAAAATCTTTTAAAATCCCCTGGGTATCCGGCACCAATCTTGCCCTTTGCGGACAGGCGCCTACTGCTGCTCTGACTTCCCCGTCTGCAAACAGCCCTACACTGCAAGTCAGTACAGGAAAATCTGTGCTGCTGTTTCTCTGACTTAGGTATACGGTTCTTACCGGTCTTTTCTTCACAAGAATCCGCACCAAAATATCCCGATCCGGCTTGCTCTGTGCAAATTGAGCCAACGGTACAACGCCCCCTTTGTAAAGCTCTACATAAGAATCCATAGCTAAAAACATGGTCAGCACATCAGAAAATCCGTATCTGCCGAAAATGCTTCCTCCTACTGTGGCACAGTTGCGAAACTGTACGCCTACAATGTGACGCAGGCTTTCCTTCATGGCGTCTTTGGTATATGCCTCCAGCCCCTTATGGGTTTCCAGTGCATGCAGGGACGTCATAGCACCGATTCTGAATTCCTCCTCTGTTTCTTCTATGGTGTCCAGACCCAGTCCGGATAAATCAATGGCTGTGCTGACATTTCGGTTTCCCATTTTCAGCCATACCATCCCGCCAAGCACACAGGCGGTTCTTTTCTGATTCAAAAGGTACGCCTCTTCCAGGTCTTTTACCTTTACATATTCTTTAATCTTTAACATAGCCTTTCCTCTCTGATTTCTACATTTAATTCCAGTATAATACAGGGTTTTTACAGGTGGCAAGTATTTTCTCTTTCCTTTTTTGGAAAGTCGTATTAAAATAATTACATCTATGTCTGTTTTTTACAGATATTGAGGAAAAGAAGGAGATTTTGACTATGAAACACACAACTGACCTGGGACAGGACAGGATTGGCCCTCTGGTCTTAAAGCTGGCGATTCCCTCCATGATTGCTCAGTTTGTCACAGTCTTATACAGTACCATTGACCGCATATTTATCGGGAATATTCCTAAAATCGGCGATGCTGCCCTGGCAGGTGTGGGCGTCTGCGGGCCTATCGTCACCTTACTGACGTCCTTTGGTACTCTTATAGGGCTGGGCGGCTCTATCCTTATGGCCATGCGTATGGGAGCAGGACGTAAAAAGCAGGCAGAATCCATACTGGCTCACAGCTTTGCCATGCTGACTGTATTTTCCGTTTTGCTGACAATTCTGTTTTTACTCAGCAAAAAGCATCTGCTGAACTGGTTCGGCGCAAGCTCTGTGACCTTCCCTTACGCAGATTCTTACCTGACCATTTATACCGCCGGAACCTTTTTTGCCCTAATGGCTATTGGACTGAATTATTTTATTACCTGTCAGGGCTTTCCCGCCATTGGTATGGTAACCGTGCTTATGGGAGCTGTAACGAATATCCTTTTAGACCCTGTTTTTATCTTTGTCCTGGATATGAAGGTGGCAGGGGCAGCCGTTGCCACTGTAATCGCCCAGTTTGCATCCTGTGCCTTTGCTTTTTGTTTTCTCACAGGAAAGAAAATTCCCATACGCATTACATGGCTTCGGAAAAAATCCTTTTCTCCGCTGATTGTGAAGAAAATTATCGGGCTTGGCATTTCCCCTTTCTTGATTCTGGCAACAGACAGTGTGATTATCATTGTACTGAATACCGTGTTGCAGAAATACGGAGGCCCGAAGGAAGGAGATATTCTCATTACCTGCGCCACCATTGTCCAGAGCTACATGATGCTGATTACCGGTCCCATGCTTGGTATTTCCAGCGGTACCCAGGCCATTTTAAGCTATAACTATGGAGCAAGAGAAATAAAACGGGTGAAAAAAGCAGAGAAATATATTTTGCTTCTATGTCTGTGCTTTACCACTGTCATGTTCCTGATTTCCCGGATTATACCGGAATCTTTTATCCGTATTTTTACCAAAGACCCGGTTCAGCTGCAGCTTTGCACCTGGGGAATCAGTGTATTTACCCTGATGATAATCCCTTTAAGCTTTCAGTATGTATTCGTGGACGGTTTTACTGCTCTTGGGCGCAGCAAAACCGCCCTGGTGCTTTCGCTCTGGCGAAAGGGAGATTATATGCTCTTTACTATGATACTGCCTGTTTTCTTTGGCGCCAGAAGCGCTTTCTACGCACAGCCTCTGGCAGACGGTATCGGCGCTGTGATGTCCACCATTGCCTTTTTGCTGATTTTTAAAAAACATCTGGAAAAGCGGGAAGCGCAACCATAGGCATGCTGGTTCTCTGCTGCCCTGTATGCTTTTGTCATAATCTTTTGCTGAAACGGATATATTATTTTGCTGTATATTCCTTTGAAGAAATTTGAATAAAAGGAATCTGAAACCTTATAAGTTTTACGAAACAGGAGGTCTTGCTCATGAAAAAACAGTTCTCAAAAAAATATGCTTTGCTGATGCTCATCATAAGTTTACTGGCTCTCCCCGCCTGCGGCAAGGATAAAGAGGCACAGGAAGAGGCAGCGCTAGATGCCGTATCCGCTTCTGTAAGCGGAACCTTAACACGGTTTACCGGTTCAGAGCTTTCCCTGGAAACAGATACAGGAGAAAAACTGACCTTTGATAATTGCTCAGATGCCAGTCTGGAACTGGAAAATGGCATTATTCCGGGAAACAATATCACCATTGTTTATACCGGTTCTGTAAAAGACGGGGGTTCCGGCAATGCAAAGGTTCGGAAAATCATTTCTACAGAAGACAATTCCGGTGTATTAAACCTGGCAGAGAAAGCAGAAGAAGGTCTGACAAATGTAAACGGTTCTGCTGTAAACAGTCAGGAGGCCGGACAGGATACTCCTGAAAGCGGCGTTTCTGTAGAAGAAACAAACGGTACCGGAACCATTATAAGCGGCGTAAATGTCCGCTCTGATGCACAATCAGGTTCTGAAATTTTAGGTCAGTTAGATGGAGGCGATTCTGTACGGGTAACAGGTATCTGCGAAAATGGCTGGTATCGGATTATCTATGAAAACCAGACGGGATATGTCTGGCAGGATTATATTTTTTACTAGCCAAAAAGGCGGTGCTGCACCAAACAGCAATCCGGAAATTTCCCGGTATGTATTTGATGCAGCACCGCCTTTTTCCTATAAAATTTCGATTCCTGCTTTTTTGCAGGCTTTTAAAGTTTCTTCGTCCCAAAGAGATGCCTGAACCTCTCCCACATGCACTTTTCCCAGAAGCAGCATGCAGATTCTGGACTGTCCGATACCGCCCCCGATAGTCAGAGGCAGTTTGCCCTCCAGAAGCATTTTGTGGAAAGGAAGATTTCTTCTGTCATCACAGCCTGCCTTTGTAAGCTGTTCGTCCAGGGCTTTTTCATCTACACGGATTCCCATGGAGGAAATTTCAAGGGCACACTGCAAAGGCTCATGCCAGAAAAGAATATCACAGTTTAATTTCCAGTCGTCATAGTCCGGAGCTCTCCCATCGTGTCTTTCACCGGAAGCCAGCACATCTCCAATCTGCATAATACATACGGTTTTGTGTTCTTTTGTGTAAGCATTTTCTCTTTCCTTTGGCGTCAGATTCGGATATAAATCCTCCAGTTCCTGTGAGGTAATAAAAGCAACCTCTCTGCAAAGCTCTGTGTCCAAATGCTCATACTGGTATTTAATTTCGTCCAGAGCATTGCAGATAGCGCCCACAATCCGGTTGACCGTACTTTTCAGATACTCCAGATTCCGGTCTTCTCTGGTAATAATTTTTTCCCAATCCCACTGGTCTACATAAACGGAATGTAAATTATCCAGTTCTTCGTCCCTGCGGACTGCATTCATATCCGTAAGAAGTCCTTTTCCTACGCGGAAATCATAATGATACAGCGCCATACGTTTCCATTTTGCCAGAGAATGTACCACTTGTGCATTCACCCCTGCATCTGGAATGTCAAAAGTAACCGGGCGCTCAATTCCATTCAAATCATCATTCAGCCCGGAAGCCGGGTCTACAAACAGCGGCGCGGTCACCCTTTTTAATTTCAATGCCATACAAAGCTTTTTCTGCATAAGATTCTTAATGGCACCGATTGCTTCCTGTGTTTCATATCTGGATAAACAGGATTTATAATTTTCCGGTATAATTACTTTTCCCATATGCTTTCCTCCTGTGAGATTTTAAGTTTTCATAGTATTAAAACACTGTGCTTAGTGTAATACAAAAATACGGTAATGTAAACACGAAATTTATTTTACAGACATAGTCCGCCCACAAAAACTGACTTTTTCTGTTTGAACTCCCACCCGAAATATGCTATTCTGTTGATAATATATTTTGTTTGGGAGGAGCAATACATATGGAAATACACGAATCTGCCGAAAATTATCTGGAAACAATCCTGGTTATCGGAAAACGAAAACCCCAGGTGCGTTCTATTGATATTGCCAATGAACTTTCTTTCTCCAAGCCCAGCGTCAGCGTTGCTATGAAAAATCTCCGTGTAAACGGATACATAAATGTTGACCGGGAAGGCTTTATCACTCTGACAGAATCCGGACGTACCATTGCAGAAAAAATATATGAACGTCATGAGCTTTTAAGCGCCTGGCTGATCCATCTGGGCGTTAATCCGCAGACTGCTGCTGAAGACGCATGCCGTATGGAACACGTCATCAGCACAGAAAGCTTTCAGGCAATTAAGCGTCATACAGAAATGCACAAAAAATAATGTTATCCCTGTGTTATATATGGCTGCACAAAACAGTACACCAGATTCCTGTTTTGTACAGCCATATCCATACTCTTTCTTTTCCATTACCCCTTTTGTTTCTCTGTATCCTTTAAGAGTTCCAGTCTTTTTTGGAACATTTCCCAATATTCCGGGAAAAAGGAGAACAGTTCCTGTTTTATTTGTTTTCGCTGATTCAGTCCGATTTCTCTCACTGCCTTTTGTGCCGCCTCCCTCTGTGTCATTCGCTCTCCAAACCCGGTCTGGCAGTTGCTTCCTTCTATCTTATCGTATGCATGGAAGGCCTGATTAAAATCCATAAGCTTATGCAGGGACACTGGTTTATTCCTCTGATTCTCCACCAGAACTCCCCAGTTTCCCCAATGTCTGTCTGTATTTCCGGTCAGATAATCCAGAATATTCATCATGTAATAATTGTAGCTGTCCAGGGCTAAAACAGCTTCCCGCACACTGCCGCCATGATTCTGTATATAAATTTCAAAAGACTCCATAGATACTATGGAATACTCCTTTGACGTTATATTCCAGCTAAGTGTAACCGGCTCTTTATCAAAAAAGGCTTTTTCATATACCACCTGGCTGGCTGCAAAACATTGGCATATCTGACTTGCCAGCAATTCTCTTTCCACAGCCTCACGTCCTCCGTCTTTTAAAAGCACAAACCCTTCCTGCTTTCTCTGCCACGCCTTGGGAAATACTCCATTTGTAGACAGGTCTTTTGCCAGGTCCTCATTATTTACTGTATATTGTCTGCCTCTCAGAGCAATATCCATAAAAACATTATCCAGATGATTCTCATACAAATTAATTTCCCGAAAGGATACCTGTTCTCCCTTTTTCCTAACCCAGAAAACATCTGTAAGAGAGGCACACCTGTAAGACAACGCAATCTCTGCCCTGTCACGGTCTGTCACCGCCTGCTTCATACCAATGCTGTTTAAAATTTCCTTTGCATATTTTCGGTCAAGAGTCAAAACCCGGGTGGCACACCAATAATAAAAATTGGTAATGTTATTTACCAGAGTATCAATATCCTCTTCCTCTTCCAGATAAAGCGCATAGGGCATAAAATCTTCCCGATAAATTTTGCTGTGTCCTGCAGTGTCAATCTCTGCCGTTTTTTCGTTTTCGTGCATAATCTCATATATCTGTTTTTCCATCTGGCTCCCCTCTTTCCTATCTCAGAAGTCTTCCCATACTGTTTCTTCTCTATGCTTTCATTTCCTTTTATTCTAACATGTCATCGCCTGCTTTTCTATCCCCACTTCTTTTCTCAACGCATAAAAAATCCGCAAAGCTGCATCTGGATTTTCCCATTCCTGCTGCTCTGCGGATTTCTCTTCTTTTCTGTATGTTAGGCCAGTCCTTTTTCTTCCAGCCATTCATCTAAAGTATGTTTTTTTGCCTTGATTTTTCTTGCCCTTATCTGGAATTCCCAGATGGTAAGCGCTGTGAATATCACAAAAATCACTGCCAGGAAAATCATAGCCTCCTGTATGCTCTCTCCTCCTGAAATTGTGCTTCTGAATGCCTCTACCGTATAAGTAAACGGTACCCAGTCATGGAGATATGGTACAAAGGAGCCGGACAGTTCCAGAGGATACGTTCCTACAGAGCCTGCGAGCTGAATGACCATAAATACCAGCATCAGGAAACTTCCTACTTTACCGAAGGTATTGGTAAAGAAGTACATAATCGCCATAAAGGCAAGAGATGCCATACATGCCACTGCAAGGGTTTTTGCTGTTTCTACCGGTTCAAAACCATCGCATACATGCAGCATGAAGACCATAACAACGGCCTGCAAAACAGCAATCAGATACAATACTGATGCCTTACTTGCCCACCAGGCAATACCGGAGGTAAGCTTACCTGAATACTTTGTCAGCGGATACATAAGGCTGAAAGCAATGCAGCCCACCCAAAGTGCCACAGACATCATATAAGGCGCCATGGCATGCCCGTTGTTTTCTACGGTTGTAATCTGTGTTTCGTGAATATCCACAGGAGCGGCAAACATATCTACCGTATCCTCTCCTGTATTGGTTTCTTTTACTGTTTTTGCTCCGTCTGCCAGACTTTCCTCCAGTGTCTGACCTCCGTCTTTCACCTGCATAATTCCATCGCCAAGAGTCTGACTTCCTTCATAAAGCAGATTTGCACCTTCGCTGATTTGCTTTGCGCCATCACCTAACTGACTGCTGCCGCTTAACAAGGTTGTATTATTTGCTGTCAATTCTCCGGTTCCCTGTACCAAGGCGCCGGTTCCCTCTTTTAATTTCAGAGAACCGTCTGTCAGCTGACCTACCCCTGCAGTCAGAGTGGGAACGTTACCTGCCAGGGCCTGCACTCCATTGTTCAAATCCCTGCTTCCTGTCTGAAGAGTATGTAAACCTTCGTCCAAATCTGCCGCCCCGTCTTTCAGTACTTCTGTTCCCTGCTGTTTCAACTGCTGTCCACCTGCATTTGCAGTGTGAATTCCCTGTGTCAGTACGCCGGAAGCTTCTGCCAGCACAGAGGTTCCCTTCTTCACCTCTGAAACTCCTGCGGAAAGACTTCCTGTACCTGCACTTAGTTTTTCAATTCCCGGCTGAAGCTGACCGGTTACACCGGCCTTTAACTGTCCCAGTCCATAGCTGACGCCCTGATTCAGCTGTGTTTCTGCAGCAACTGTACCATCTATAATCTGCTGCAGTCCGGCAGACATTTCCTGTAGCTGCCCCTTCAATGTATCAGATAAAATGCCGGCTTCTGAAGGCGTCCCGGTCATTCCTGCGACAGTCTGTGAAAGTCCGGCTGCCCGTTCCATATTCTCTCCTGCCTGTGAAAGAGCTGCGCTGCTGTTGTTTAAAGCCTCTCCTGCTGCTGCAAGTCTTCCTGCCGCATCATCAGCCGCTGCTTTATTGCTCTGTGCTGCCGAAATTGCCTCATTGGCAATGGCTGCTACAGCGTCCATATCCTGGGCTTCCACAGCCTGACTGAGGGAATCATATAAATAAGAAACATCTGTACCTCCTGCTGCACCGGTATTTGCCGCTGCATAAGAGGCTGTTTCTGCACCTGCATAAGCGTTTCCGCTGCCTTCTGCAATCTGATTCAGCCTCTCCCTGAATCCCGGACACATCAAATCCCTGAACGCTTCCGGTATTCTGACTGCCCAGCATTCCCAGAAAGCTGTCAACCTTATCCTTCATGGACTGGGCTCCGGCACGAATCTGAGAAAAAGCCTCTGTATTTCCTGTCTGCAGCTGACTGCTGACAAAATCTGTACTGTCTGCCAGCTGCTTTGCTCCTGTCTGTAACTCCTCCAGACCTGCCTGCAGGCTTTCTGTTCCTGCCTGTACACTTCCCACACCGTTATCCAACTGTGCAGTCTGTGCCGGTAAGTTGGCAGTGGCTGCTTCCAGCTGCGCCAGCCCCTCATTTAGGGTCTGCAGATTGCTGTCCACCTGAGAGGCTCCGCTGCTTAAAGCTTCGCTTCCCTGTTTTGCTGCTTCTGCCCCATCTGCCAGACGGCTCGTTCCGTCCGAAAGTGCCGAAACTCCTGCTGTCAATGTAGGGAGCTGTCCATTTAACTGTACCAGCCCCTCCTTTAAGGCGGCTGCTCCGTTATCCAGTTCCTTTGCCCCGCTGCCAACTGTACTTACTCCGTCGACATAGGCTTTCAGCCCTTCTGTCAGAGTCTGGCTACCATCACGAAAGACAAGAGAACTGTCTGCCAGAGTTTTTAAATTTTCCGTAATGGTCTGATTGCCGTCCGCCAGTTCTTTGGCTCCTTCCTTTAAGGCTTTGGAACCGTCCGCTGCCTCCTGCATGCCATCTCCCACTTCCGCGATCTGGTCAAATACCGTTTCTGTATAAGTTTTAGTTACTTCCTCACGGATACTGCTTTCTATCTTTTCCATAGCGGTTCCACTCATCTTTGAAGCAATATAGTTTGTACCCGGATTGGTATCATAGGAAAGCTCCATTTTCTGCGGATTTTCATCCGTCAAAGTTGCCGCATTAGAAGAAAAGTTCTCCGGTATGGTGATAACCATATAATAGGTTCCATCCTTCAGGCCTTCCCTTGCTGCAGACGCATCTGTGAAGTGAAAATCCAGAGAAGCATCTTCTTTTAAGTTTTCCACCATTTGGTTTCCAACATCTAATTTTTTCCCTTCATAGACCACTGGTCTGTCTTCATTGACCACAGCCACCGGCAGCTTATCCACATTGCCATAGGGATCCCACATAGAGCCAAGAAAAAGCGTTGTATAAATTGTCGGGATTGCAATCACTGCAACCACTACCAGCAGCATCAGCTTGTTGTTCAAAAGCTTTTTCCATTCTCGCTTAAGCATGTTCTTATCTCCTTTCGTATCTAGACCAAACATAGTTTAATAGATATTGTGTTGATTATTTTTTCACGTTACATTATACTAAAGGAAAAATAAAGTGACAACCATTAATAGAACTGCTCTTCGTCTATTAATGGACATACAGCATTTTTTTGTCTATATTTTATATTTTTTTAAGATTCTGAAAAGACAGGAGGATTTATTATGGCTGAAAAAACAGACCGGCGCGTGAGAAAGACAAAAGCCCAGCTCAGACTTGGGCTTGCCAGACTCATGAAGCAGAAAAGCATTAAGGAAATCACAGTAAAGGAACTGGTAAATGAGGTCGATATCAATCGTTCTACCTTTTATCTGCACTATACGGATATTTATGACCTGCTTCATTCTATTGAAGACGAACTCACCAGAGAAATCCGGGATACCTTTCACACTCACCCGGTAAGCCCTTTCACAGAAGACAGCCTTCCTTTTGTGGAAGATATTTTCCGTATTCTGGCTGAAAATAAAGATATCTGCAACGCACTATTCGGTCCTAACGGAGATATCGCCTTTATTCACAGAATTGAAAACCTGATTTCCGCACACAGCCTCAACGTTCTGCGGGAAACCTTTCCCGATAATATCGAAGAACTGAAGTATTCGTATTCCTTCTGCCTTACCGGGTGCATAGGCTTAATTAAAACCTGGCTCACATCTGATACCAATGAGTCGCCTCAGGAAATGGCTGAAATTGCTTTTAAGCTGATTATCAATGCAGTAAAAACCTTTTACCCTCAGCCTGCGTAAAAATAATCACATAAAAAGAGGTCGTCGCATATTCCTGATTGCCATTTTATGCGACGGCCTCTGTATTCTCTATTCTTTCTTTTCCTTATTCCTCTTCTTTTGTCATTTTTGCAGCCAGCTTTTTCTTAATTCCATTCATCCCCTGGTAAGTTTCTGCCAAACTCTGCTGCGTCTTGTTAATCACATTTACATATTCTGCAATCTTATACTGCACCTCAGAAACAGCCTGATGAACCGCCTCATAGTCTGCCTGAGAACCAATCTGACGCTCTGCTTCCTTCCATTTTTCCCGCAGTGTCTGATTTTCTCCTCTCAAACGCAGAATTTCTCTTGCCAGCTTATCTTTTAACATCTGCTTTTCATTATCTGTGCGCACATATTCCTCATAGGCATCTTTCCATTTTGTTTCCATTTTATCCAGGGCTTCCTGAAGCCGTTGATTTTCTTCCTCCAGCCTTGTAAGTTTCTGTTCCTGTTCTTCAGCCAACTGAGAGCTGTTTGTTTCTTCCTGACGTAAAAGCCCCTCCAGCTCCTGAATCTTTGCCTGATAACCGGCAGCTTCTTCTTCCTTCTCCTTTTTCAGGCGGAAAATTTCTTCATTGGTATTTTCTACATATTCAATAACATCATCTTTTTTGTAGCCTCCTACAGAGCTACGGAAATTTAATTCCTGTTCCATGGTTCTTCTCCCCTTTATATTTCTTTTAAAATATTCCCCTTACATCGTCTATTCTGTTCTCGTATCCTGTCCTGACCCCGAATTTTGCTTTTGCAGCCAGTCATCTCTTAACACTGCATAAAGCTCTGCCTCTGTTGCATAGTAGTATGGGAAACTCCAGAAAATTCCTGCAAGTCCACAGGTAAATACTGCCAGCAAATCCCACCCCAGGAAGGAAAGCTGAAGACAAAAAGCGTCAAACTTCTGATTTCTCATCATCTGTCTGGAAATAGCAAAGGCGTCTTCCTGTCTGATGTCCGGCTGTTCTGCCAGAATATAAGGAACCATCATATATTCATAGGTTTTAACAATCCCCGGAATAATAAACAGCAATGTCCAGAGAAAAATCTTCAGGTTCATCAAAAACATAACCCACACAACATTTCCGTAATGAGAACCCTGAAATCCAAACAAAATCTTCGATACCGGTGCATTATAATCTCTGTTTTCCACAAAGAAACGGCAGCCTCCCACAGTAAATACATTCCAGAGAAAAATACCAAGCAGAATAGAAAGAATACTTACGCCGATCACAACGCCCCATTCAATAAAATAGTATTCCTCGTCCCCAACACGTTCCATAGCCGTTACAACACCTGAAAGCAACATCAGAATTATACTCATAAGTACACAGGAACCATAATTTCCTCTGAATGCTTCTTTTGCCTTTGTTTTCAGTTCCAGTCTGCTCCAATTCGCTCCATATTCCATACCACACCCTCCTTTTTCTTTTCTGCTGAAAAGGAATCCCGTAAATTCACTTTAATGTCAGAAAATTCTCTCGTTCTACTTTTTTTAGTATTATATTATTATATATTACTACAGTTTCTGTAAACTTTCCACAATATTCACTCCAAAAAAAATAAATATTTTTTTCAAAAAAGTGTTGACATTTCTCTCTCTTTACCGTATAATCAATTTTGTTGCTGAGGAACACAGATGACAAACAGTAACAAATGTGCGTTTAGCTCAGCTGGATAGAGCGTTTGGCTACGGACCAAAAGGTCGGGGGTTCGAATCCTCTAACGCACGTAAACCTTATATCTTCGGATATAAGGTTTTTTTGTTTTTACCGAAATTTTCCTGTGCAGCACATATTCACTTTGAAAGGAGTTTTCCTATGTTTACTTCATCTCATTTAAGACAGCAGCTCTCTTCTATTAACAGAAAAAGCTATCCTGCCTACAAAACTTTAAAGGGCACCTATGATTTCGGAGATTATCAGCTCTGTATTGACCATGTGCAGGGAGATCCCTTTGCCTCTCCCTCTCACATCAGTATCCGAATTTCCAGAAAGCTTGCAGGCTTCCCGGACTTCTGCCTGGCTTCCCGGGAAACCTGTATTGCGCTTCAGGACTATCTTCTTCGAAAATTTGAGGAGCAAATTGCTTCCTATAGCTTCAAAGCAAAAGGTTCAGGCAAAAGCGGTCTGATTTCCACCACGCACTGCGGACAGGAAATTCTGGAACGCACTGCCTGTCAGATTACTGCAAAAGAACTGATTGTGCGTTTTACTGTAGGATTTCCTGCAAACGGCAGAACCATCAATGCCTTTGAACTGGAAAAAATCTTTTTTGATTTTCTTCCTATATGTATACAGAAAGCTCTGTATTATAAAAATCTGAATAAGAAATCTGTAGAAGAGGTTATTTTCCTGGCAGAAGACCAGATGTTTGTCCGAAAAGAGCTGGAAAAGCGAAATCTTGCCGCCTTTGTCGCTGATGGTGCGATTCTGCCCAGACAGAGCGGCGTATCTCAAAAGCCCATGAAAAACAGCATACCTTTTACCTCTCCTGCCTCTCTGAAAACAGAGCTTTTCCTTCCTCACAGGGGCAAACTTACCGGTATGGGAATTCCAAAAGGCATTACTCTGATTGCAGGCGGTGGCTATCACGGCAAATCCACGCTTTTAAATGCACTGGAAACAGGTGTATATAACCACATTTTGGGAGATGGCAGAGAATATGTTATCACAGACAGCACAGCCTTAAAGCTACGCTCAGAGGACGGCAGATTCATTAAAGATGTGGATATTTCTCTGTTTATTAATGACCTGCCGAACAAAAAAGACACCCACTGCTTCTCTACCCTGGACGCCAGCGGCAGCACCTCCCAGGCAGCAGGAATTGTAGAGGGCATGGAAGCAGGCACAAAGCTTCTTCTTTTAGATGAGGATACCTCTGCCACCAACTTTATGGTACGGGATACCTTTATACAGCAGGTTATCAGCCGGGATAAGGAACCCATTACCCCGTTTCTGGAACGCGCCCGGGATTTGTACAGCAAGGCCGGCATTTCCACCATTCTGGTTGCCGGAAGTTCAGGCGCTTTCTTCCACATTGCAGACACGGTCATTCAAATGGACAGTTATAAAGCGCTGGATATTACAGAAAAAGTAAAAAAACTGTGTGCCGAATATCCCCTCCTTCCTTCCCCGGCTCCTGTCTTTTCCATGCCAAATTTCCGGCGTACTATGACAGCTCCTGCAATAAAGAGAGACGCCTATAAAGAATTAAAGCTAAAAAAACAAGGGAAAGATTCCTTTTCCATTGGAAAGGAAAACGTGGATTTGCGGTATATCGAACAGCTTGTAGATTCCGAGCAGACAGCCGCTCTTGGAGAATTGCTCCGCTATGCCAGAGAACATCTCATTGACAACAAAAAGACCGTTTCCCAAGTCATTGAGCTTTTAGAAGAAAAGCTGAAAAAAGAGGGACTTGCCGGTATCTGCAGCAGTTCTTATACCCCCTGCGGGCTTGCCATGCCAAGACGCCAGGAAATTTATTCCTGCTTTAACCGGTATCGGAGATAAGGCAGAAAATACTTCTCTTCTCTAAAATAATTGGGAATATTTATACCTCTCCCCAAAACCGGTTCGTATAAATATTCCCAATATTTTTTTAATCTTTTTATCCTTTTACTGCTCCCAGCGCAATTCCTTTTGTAAAATATTTCTGTAAAAACGGATACAGACACAAAATTGGCAGCATGGCTACAAATGCAATTGCCATACGCACAGACGCTGAAGGGATATCCGCAATCGCTGTAGTGGAAGCTCCCGATGCATTCTGCGTCAATGCTGTAAGGTCTGTAATCATTTTATTCAGTAAATTTTGAATTCCGTACAATTGTGTATCTCTTATGTAGTACAAACCATTTGTCCAGTCATTCCAGTATCCCAATCCGGAAAGTAATCCCATAGCTACCAGAATCGGCTTTCCCAGAGGAAGCACAATTTTGCCGAAAATCTGAAACTGGCTTGCCCCGTCAATCTGAGCCGCCTCAAACAGCGCATCTGGAATGCTGTTTGCAAAGAAAGTACGAATCAGCATGACATTCATGGCACTCATAAGAAATCCCGGTACAATATATGCCAAAAGCGTATTGTTAATATGAAAAATCCCGGTATACATCAGATAAGTAGGTACCAGTCCGCCATTAAACAACATGGTAAAAAATATGTAGAAGCTGAGAATTCTTCTTCCCGGTAAATTTTTCAGGGACAGCGGATATGCCAGAAGCGCTGACATCGCCAGATTAATCGCTGTTCCCACTACAGTTACAAAAATCGTAATTCCATATGCCCGAAATACATTTGATGCATTATCCACAATAAATCCATATGCATCTAAACTGAATTCCTTTGGAAAAAAGGAATATCCATCTCTTACCAGCGCTGTTTCAGAAGTAATCGAAGACATAAACAGCAGGATAAAAGGAAGCACAATACAAACTGTCACAAAAATCATGACTGTATGCGCCAGTATTTCAAATCTTTTTGCACTTTTACTCCGTACCATAATCCGCCTCCTAAAACATTGCATTTTCAGGGCTTATCTTTTTCACCAGAAGATTTGCCCCCATAACACAGATAAATCCTACAATAGACTGATAAAAGCCTGCCGCTGATGCCATTCCAATATTACCGGACTGCAAAAGAGCTCTGTAAACATAGGTATCAATAACATTCGTTGCATTATAAAGCTGACCGGAGTTTTGTGTCACCTGATAAAACAGACCAAAATCGGAATAGAAAATTCTTCCTACATTTAAAAAGTGTCAATGTAATAATTGACGGCATAATAGACGGCAACGTAATGTAACGAATCTGTTTCCATTTTGATGCTCCGTCTAATTCCGCAGCTTCATAAAAGGACGGATCAATACCGGATATGCTGGAAATATAAATCAGGCAGCCATATCCCACACCTTTCCATGTATTTACAATAATCAGAATCAGAGGCCAATATTTAGGCTCCGTATACCAGGATATGGGTTCTTTCCCCAGCAGGGGAAGAATGGTTTTATTCAGCATGCCATTCTCCCCGCTGAAAAAAGCAAAGGTAATATAACTGACAATTACAATAGACATCAGAAACGGCAGTAAAATTGCACTCTGATAAACGGTTTTGCATTTTTTGTTTTTAATATCACAGATAAAAATAGCAAAAGCAACACCCAATACCAGGTTTATCACAATAAATGCAAGATTATACAACAACGTGTTTCTGGTAATTGTCCATGCGTCCTGAAACAGATAGGTAAAATTATCAAAGCCTGTCCAGGGACTTCCGAAAATTCCGTCAACTACATTATAATTTTTAAATGCTACAACCAGTCCTGCCATAGGCATATAGTTATTTATGAAAAGATATACCAGCCCTGGCAGCATCATCAAATACAGCGGCGCCCATTTTTTCAGCTTTGCTTTTTTCATCATTCATCTCTCTTTTCTACTTTTCATTTTCTGCCCAGCCATTTATCCAGCTGCTCCTGCTTTGTCTGAATTACTTTATCAATTCCCGCTTTCTCCAGTTCTTCAAGGAATTTGGGAAGCACTTCATCTGGATTTACAGAACCGGATCCAAGAGCTGCTGCATACTGTGCTTTTACATTACTCAGAGCTGCCAGTTCATTTGTCACGCCTGTAGAATCATAAGTAAATCCAAATGCCTTTGATTTTAATGCGCTTTCATTCATAACTTTTGTTTCTTTCCAGATGTCAGGGCTGTCACCTTCCCAGATATACATCTCAAACTGATTGAAAAGCTGCCAGCCTTCTGCCAGATGATAGGTGTTTGTATCATCTTTTCCTTCCGGATAACCGATAATATTGTTTTCTTCGTCTTTTACCTCATAATCTACGCCCTCTTCTCCCCAGTTCAGAAGGTTCAGCACATCTTTGTTTCCATACATGTAATCCAGACACTGCATTGCTTTATCTTTGTCTGTACAACTGGAGCTGATGCCGTACGTCAGGAAAGAAATCTGTGCCGTTCCTGCCCATGGCTCTGACAATGGCGCAATTGCCATTTCTGTTCCGCAAAGAAGCTCTGCTCTTGTATCATATCCAGGTTTGTTTGGTGCAAAATAAGAAAAGGCAGCACCTGCTTTTACCTGATTTTCAACACCTTCTGTGGTTGTGGCAGCATCTTTTGATAAATATCCTTTTTGTTGCCAGTCATACATGGTTTCTACAAATTCTCTGTATTCATCTGTTGCATAATAGTTTTCGACTGTTGTTTCCTGTCCCTGGTTCATCAGAACACCAAAGCCGTCGGTAAGAGTATCTACCATTTCATACTTCGTGTCCGGGGTCGTACTGTTATTGCTTGCCATCATAGTCATATCCGGATACTTTTCTTTTACTTTTGCAAACACATCGGTCAAATCCTGATATGTTTTAATGGTAGATGGGTCAATCTGACACTCCTCTAAAATGTCCTTACGCATAATTGCAGAACTCTGGCAGAACCACTCTCTTCCTGTTGTAACACCATATACATAACCACCGATATTGGCTGCTTTTGCCGTATCTCCCAAAAGTGCATTAATATTCTTTCCGTACTTATCCAGATATTCAGATAAATCTATAACCTGTTTTGCATTCACCATGGAGTTCGCCTGGTCTACCAGAATCGGAACAATATCCATTTTCTCTCCTCCTGATAAAATCAACTTCATGGTTTCTGCATAAGCTCCCCAGCTGATAGGCTCTAAATCAATTTCCATGTTAATATCTTTTTTCATGATTTCATTGATTTTCTTTTCGATTCTTTCCGTATCTTCTTTTTTGTCACCAACATAAGCCATTGTTACCGTATAAGTTTCGTCAGAAGAACCCTTCTTCCCTTCTGACTTTCCGCTTCCACATGCGGTCAGACAAGTGGTCGCCATTGCTGCTGCCAAAACAACTGCTAAAATTTTCCTTTTCATTTTATTCACCTCATATACTTTTTTTGTGCGGTCCGCTTTTATGCTTCTATTATACCTTTTTCTCTGTCTTCTTATAGAAAAATACAGACTTCCTGTTTCTAAAAATCCGATTTTTCTTTTCTTTTTTTCCTTCAACAGGTCGGTTTTGTTTCAACAGAAAGTCGGAATCTTATTATCATTTTGTCGGAAATTTGCTATAATTATTTTACAAACAATCGTTCGGAGGGAAAATCAAAAATGAGAAGAAAGCACCGCACAAACAGACACTCCATTGATTATATCATAAAAATTTTACTGATTTTTTTGCTTCCAGTCGTCCTTTTGGACAGTATTATCAGCATTTATGTCATTCATTCCATGCGGAGTCAAACGGTACAGACATTACAGGATACCACCTCCCTATACATATCCCAGATTGATACCGCACATATTTCTATCAATAAATATCTGATACGCCGTCTTACAGAAAGCGATGATTTTAAAACCGTTTTAGAAACAGATAATAAACTGGAACTCCTTCACACATTTGAAAAGGTTCACCGAGATGTGGATACATTTATGGAATCTTTTGAAGAAGGTTATCAAATTTTCATCTATAATAAAGAAAACCAGAGATTTCTTCGTCCAACAGCTGTTTACCAGGACTTAACAGCAAAGGAAGCAGAGGAATTAGATGCTGCGCTGATTTCCTACATGAATCATCATAATGCCCTGCCTTCTTATTCCGATTCCTGGGAGATTTTAAAGCTGAAATCTGATATTTATTTCTTTAAAATTTTTCATTCCGGTGATAATTTCGTCGGCTGTTTTATTTCTGCTAAAAACATTGTGAAACCGCTGAAACAGGTGGACCTGGGAAAAGACGGCTTCGTTGCCCTCGCTTCTCCGGAAGGACATCTTCTTACACAGACAGACAAACTTAAAACACAGCAGCTTTCCTTCCCGAAAGGAGATGCAGACTCTGATGTCCCCTTAGTTTCTGTACAAGGCTCCTATCTCATAATCAGTGGCGCTCTGACCATGGGCAGCTTCCACCCACTGATTATATTAAACAAAATGCAGGCATATGAACAGGTTATTGTTATTCAGTTCATTCTTGCCGGCGCAGTTTTGCTGGTAGCCATTATTTTATTCAGCTCCATGCTCTATATGCAGCAAAAGGTACTGCGCCCGATTAAAGCCTTTTCAGAAAATCTGTCCCGATTTGATGATTCCACAGAGATTATGGATTTTAAGGACACACAGCTTCTGGAACTGGAACAGGCAAACCTACAGTTTAAAAATCTCATGCGCCAGATTAAGAAACTGAAAATCGATATTTACGAAAAAGAACTGGAAAAACAAAAAACTTTTACGAGCTATCTTCAGTTGCAGATACGCCCGCACTTTTTCTTAAACTGTCTGAATACCATTTATAGCATGGCACAGACCCAGCTTTATGAAGAAATTATGGAAATGTCCATGATTACTTCAAACTATTTTCGTTACATTTTTCAAAATCCTCAGGATTTTGTGCTGTTACAGGAAGAAGTAAAACACATTGAAGACTATATGAAAATTCAAAAATTAAGATACGGAGATGGATTTGACTACAGAATTTATACCGAAAAAGGCACGGAACATGTTCGAATTCTCCCTATTTTAATTCAAACCTTTATTGAAAACTCTGTAAAGCATGCCGCTACCTCAGATGAACCAATCGTTGTAAAAACCGAAATACACTGGTCAGGCGCTGCAGAGAACCCACACAAAAATATTCAGATTCAGATTACCGATACCGGAAGCGGATTCCCGGAAGACGTCCTTTATGACTTAAATCATGCACAGTCACTGGAACCAGTAAACGGACACAGGATTGGAATTACAAACGCCATCAAACGCCTGAAACTTTTCTATGAAAAGGATACGGCGGCAATTACTTTTTCCAACCTTCCCCAGGGCGGCGCCTGTGTTACAATTCTGCTTCCTGCCAATATATAGATGACGGTTTCAAAGGAGGATTTCTAATATGAACGTGTTATTAGTAGATGATGACCGCTTTGTCATTGCGGCCCTGAAGAAAAAAATAGACTGGAATGCACTGCACATTTCTCATGTTTATACAGCCTGTAATGTAAAACAGGCACAAAATATTATAAACGAGCAGGAAATTCAAATCTGTGTCTGCGACATTGAAATGCCGGGACAAAGCGGTCTGGATTTGCTGTCCTGGGTAAGAGATTCCAAAATGGATATCCTTTTTATCTTTCTTACCAGCTATGCGGACTTTAACTACGCGCAAAAGGCACTTTCTCTTTCTACCATGGACTACCTGCTGAAACCTGTAGATTTCGGACAATTATTTCATATTTTGGCAAAAGCGGCAGACAAGGTAAACGAAGAGGCGAACTGGAACAAAACCTGTACAGAGAGCAAGCACTGGGTCACAAATCAGCAGGCTGTTACGGATTTATTCTGGCGGGATTTGTTTTTTAATCCCATGCTAAAGGAAGCTTCCGTACTGGAGCATAAGATGACTCAAAAAGCCCTCCCTTATGAGCCCACCCATAAATTCGTTCCGATTCTATTTAAAATTTATCCTTCCACAGAATTACAAAAGGAAATGGGAAGTTCTACCATTGATTTTTCTTTTTCGGAATATAGCCACAGAAACCCTGCAAAATTCCTTTATCTTATATGAAGGAATTGTTACCTTACAACATTTTGAATACATGCTGATTATCGGAAATGTTTGCTTTGAAGATGTAAGAACGCCTCTCCTAAACTGTCTGAAGCTTTTATTTCAAAACATTGACAGATTTTTACACTGTGAGATATCCTGCTGTCTTTCAGAGGAGGTTCCGCTATTCCGGCTTCCGGACATTCTGCAACCCCTTAGAACCATGAGAGAAAATAACTTAAGTCAGACAAACACACCTTTGCTGTTAAGCAGCTATATCCATCGGGAGATTCCTTACACCCCTCCCTCTCTGGATATCATACAGACCTTTTTAGAGCAAAAGAATCTCTCTGCTGCCTTAAAAAACATAAAAACCTATTTAAGCCAGCTTTCTGCCAAAAAAATGCTGAATAAAGAAATCCTGCTTCGCCTTCGTCTGGATATGGAACAGGTTGTGTTCTCCTTTTTGCAAAATAACGGTATCGAGGCACACATACTTTTCGGCACGGAAGAAACCAGTCTTCTCATTGCTCATGCCTGTGAATCCCCCCTGTATATGGAGCAGTATCTTTCTTATCTGCTGACCAGAGCCATTGACTACAGCAGTTTCATTAAGGAAGAACATTCTGTAATTGATTTGATTTTAAACTATATTCACCAGCATTATGCAGAAGACATCACCAGAACAACACTGTCCGACCTTGTTTATCTGAATCCGGATTATATGGCTCGCCTTTTCAAAAAACAAACGCAAAAATCTATTGTGAACTACATCACGGAATATCGGATAGAAAAAGCAAAAGAACTTTTAAACAGTCCTGACATTCCTGTTGCAACCGTAGCCTCTAAGGTGGGATATGGAAACTATTCCTATTTTTCAAAGCTCTTTAAAGATGTAACCAGCTATACGCCAAATGAATACCGCAAGCTGTGTCATTAAAACAAAAAAGAGGGAAGAAGTTGTTTTTTCGCATCTTCTTCCCCCTTTTTCCTATTTTAAAATTCCGGTGGTAATAGATTCCGGATATAAAAGCACTTCTGCCAGTTTTCCCTGTATTCTGATATTTACAGGCAAAATTTCCCCGGTTTTGTTCAACAACACGGTAATAATTTCTCCATTTGGATTTTCATAGGCAGTTACATCAATTCCTTCGGCATATTTACTATACCCAATTCTCACTGCCCCTGTATGAATATAATGAGAAAAATGTTCAAAATGCTGTTGTATCAGCTGAGGCATCAGTTTTTTCTGAACCGTATCATAGAGAAACGGCGCATGACAGAAGTTTCCTACATGGTTTGGTCCGCCCTTTTCATCTAACAAAAGGTTCCAGTCATAAAAAGCCGTCATTCCGTGGTTTAAATCCCCGATAATTTCATGGGACAAGTTTAAGGCGCCATGGATAACATCTTCTTCCGCAAATTTACTGTATTCAATACAGCTTTCTGAAATAATCATTTTTTTATCCGGAAATTTGTTTCTCACCAGCTCTAAGGCTTCAAAATGGTCGCCGCTGTACCAGTGAAATGCAATTCCGGCTACCATATCCCTGGTAGTTGAATCCACAATTTCGTTGATTCGCTCATACACTCTTTCTTTATTGTGATCCCAGATAAAAATTTCCACATGCTCCAGTCCATGCTCTTTCAATGCAGGATACATAAAATCCCGTAAAAATTCCTTTTCTTCTGCTGCTGTATAAATACAGGAGTCCCATGTTTGCACAGCCTTTGGTTCATTCTGCAAGGACATTCTCTGTACCTGAAAACCTCTTTTTTCAAATTCCAAAATATATCTGCAAATATAATCCGCCCACAGTTTTCTATACTCCGGTTTTAAAGAACCTCCAAAGGTTCTCTGCCCGTTTGTTTTCATAAATGCCGGCGGGGACCATGGAGAAAGCATAATCTTCAGCGGTTTTCCGGCCGCTTTTTGTGCGTCCTGCAGCATTGGAAGAATATATTTTTCCGTTCTGGAAAAAGAAAAAGAACGCAGTTCCGTATCTTTTTCATCTGACATTGCTTCGTACATTTCCGTAGAAAAATCACAACTATCCATATGGATTCTTACAAGGCCATATTTCATTCTTTCCGGTGAAAAATAAGTTTCCATCAGCTGCTTCTTCTGCGCTTCATTCATCAGAGAATATACATATGCGGCAGCATCTGTGACAGCTCCGCCAAATCCCTCTATTTTTTCAAACTTCACCTCCGGATACAGATTCACTACCTGGTTTTCTGCTCCCGGGTCTTCCTTCAGATTAATTACCTGATGAAATTGTTCCTTCCAGCTCCCTGTGCCATATGTGGTAAATACTTCGAGTTCCATAATAACCTCCCGATTCTTTATTTACCTACAGTCTAGCATATCCGGTTAAAAATGTAAGAAACATTTCAGACTTCTTTCTATTACTTTTCTGACTCAATTTTCTATTTTACATTTTTTCAAAATCCCCACACCCAACGGATATGGTCCTGTATGCACGCCAATGGTTGCCCCTATCTGGATTTCCTCCCACTGTTCTATCTCATAGCCTCTCTTTTTAAGATCCGTCTTCAGTTCCTCTTTAAAGGTCTGATATTCCGGCACGTCCAATCCTTCCCCTGTTATCAGCATATAATCCTCCAGACAGATTTTTTCCTGCTCTACATACGAGAAAAACTTTTCAATAATCTTGTGAAGGGATTTCTTTCTGCCCCTGCAAAGCTCTGTAGGACCTAACTCTCTGTCATAAAACTGGAGAATGGGTTTTATATTGAGCATGCTCCCTGCAAGACACGCCGCTTTTCCGATTCTTCCGCCATGCTCCAGATATTTCAAATCCTTTGTTGTAAAGAAAATATGTCCTGTACTGCGGATTTGTTCTAATGCCGGCAGCGCCTCGTCAAGCTCTAATTCTGCATTTCTAAGACGTACAGCCTCTTTTACCAGCAGCCCCTGAAGACCTGTAACCAGCTGAGAATCCAGTATTTCAATTCTGGCGTTTGGAAACTCTTCCTCCACCTCTGCCTTTGCATTCACTGCCGCCTGCATAGAACCACTAAAGGTTTGTGTCAGACAAATACATAACACCGGAATTTCTTTTTCTGCAAAAGAACGAAAAGCATCTATATAGTCCTGCACAGAAGGCATAGAGGTCTTTGGATAGCATTCCGGATTGTCTGCCATCTTCTGATAAAATTCTGTAATTTTCGCTTCTTTTCCTTCTTTTAAATAATGTTCTCCATCAAAAGATACATAAAAAGGAACTACGGAAACCTGTTCCTGCTCCACATAAGACTCTGCTAAGTCGCATGAGCTGTCACTGATGATTGCAAATTTCATTTTTCGACCTTTCTTGCTTTCCCGGCAAAATTTTGTTATTCTTTGTATATAGTTAATGTGACGATTGTAACACCAAATCTTTTTCAAAACAATAAGTATACTTTAAACTGTTACAAAAAGGAGTTTTTGTTCATGAAAACCTCACCTGCTTCAAAAGAATTTACCCGGGACTGCCTTATGGACGCATTGCTGCAGCTTATGCAGAAACAGGATTACAACTCCATCAGCATTACTGACCTGACCAGCCGGGCCGGTGTATCCCGCATGTCCTATTACCGCCACTACAAATCCAAGGACGACATTCTCATTGATTATATGTACCGCATTGTCCGGGAATATGCTGCTGAATTTTCCGGTTCTTCCTTTCTCTCTGACTTTCAGAGCTACGAGCATATTCTCTACAGTCTGAAGTACCTGAAAAAATATAAAGACTATGTGCTGTGCCTGAAAAAAGCAAACCGGGCAGAAATTTTGCTAAAGGGACTGGACATGTACATGCTTTCTGTTACCGGTTCAGAACAGGGAACAGCCTTGGATAAATATCAGCTTTATTACTATTCCGGCGCTCTTTATAATCTCTACATGCACTGGATTGAAGATGGTATGGAGGAAAAGCCGGAAACCATTGCTGCTCTTATCTGCGACCAGCTGAAAAATCACAGGTTTCATGACAAAAAATCCTAAAAACCACTTGCAATTTTATTGATGTGTGATATAATTCTAATGGTCGAAAAATTGATATGGGCGATTTCCCGAGTGGCCAAAGGGGACAGACTGTAAATCTGCTGGCAACGCCTTCGGTGGTTCGAATCCACCATCGCCCATCAATCACCAAATGCCGCAGTGGCGGAACAGGCAGACGCACAGGACTTAAAATCCTGCGGGACTTATACTCCCGTACCGGTTCGATTCCGGTCTGCGGCATTCTTAAAAACCAGGAAAAATGTTGTTTTACAACTTTTCTTCTGGTTTTATTTTATTTTGAAATAATCACTATTTTAAGATATTATTCTTCAGACTTCTATTCTTTTGTATCCATATCTTCTATATCGCTTTTTTATAACTTACCCGACTCTTTATTTCTCCCCACAACAAAACAGGCAGAAAAACCATGACCCGCCATGATTTTCCTGCCTCTTCTTTCTCTCTATTCCAGCACACACCGCACCATGATTGCCCCATGAGCCGGCACTTCCAGATGAAGCACCCCTGCCTTACACTCGTGAATTTTCTTTACCGGACTGTACCCAAAGTCACCAGTCACCATAAGCTGCTTAAATTTCACAGTTCTTGTTCTCGGAATTCCCAATTCCCACACTGTCAGTTCCACCATTTTCGTTTCATTGGTATTATTCAGCGTAATCACCATTTTCTCTGTTTCCGTAAACCGTCCATAGCTCAACTGCTGATAATCATTGGCAAGAAATTTCAAAGAACCTGTAACCAGTTCTCTGTTTTCCCTGTGAATCTTTATCATCTCCCTGTGATAAGCAATCAGTTCCTGATCCTCTCTGCCCCATGGATAGGTTCTCCGGTTGTCCGGGTCTGTAAAACCACAAAGTCCGGCCTCATCTCCATAATAAATGGTAGGCGCACCCGGCCAGGTCATCTGAATGGCAACCGCCTCCCGAAATACCGCCTTATTCACACCGATCTGGGCCGCTTCACTTCCCAGAGTTCCCACACGTCCTACCTTGTGATTGGTTCTGGTAAGAAAACGGGAATGGTCGTGATTGGAAAGCTCATTCATGGCAGTCATAAGAGAAGGACCGTAAAAGCTTGCCATATGATATTTCATGGCGCCAATAAAACTGTCGCTGTTTCCATACATGCCTTCATTGTACTCGTCGCTGTGCTTTTCCATACCGGTCAAAAACCAGGTCACAGGCTCCATAAACGCATCATAATTCATGACTGTATCCCACTGGTCGCCTTCCAGCCATGGCTTTGCATCTCCATAATGCTCTGCCAGAATAATGGCATTTGGATTTGCCTCCTTCACATTTTTTCTGAAGTCCCTCCAGAACTGGTGATTGTACTCATCGCTGTGTCCCAAATCCGCTGCCACATCAAGGCGCCAGCCGTCTGCATTATACGGCGGAGAAACCCATTTTCTGCCTACATGCATAATATACTCATACAAGTCCCTGGATTCCTCATAATTCAGCTTCGGCAGGGTCGCATGTCCCCACCAGCCGTCATAATCCTGATTATAAGGCCAGCCATTGGGATTATTAAAGCGGAAGAAAGAGCGATAAGGGCTGTCTGCGGACACATAAGCGCCCTTTTCATATCCCTGCTGGTTCTCATAAATTTTCTCCCTGTCCAGCCACTTATTAAAAGAACCGCAATGGTTAAACACGCCGTCCAGAATCACCTTCATACCTCTTTTGTGAATCTCTTCTACAAGTTCTGCAAAAAAAGCATTGCTGGCCTCCAGATTATCCTTGTCCGTTACCCGGCGGATATAGCGGGTGGCATGGGAATTGTCCTTATCCCAGTCTGCCAGCGTATCCCCTCCGTCACTGACAATTTTCCCATAATGTGGATCAATATAATCATAGTCCTGAATATCGTATTTGTGATTGGAAGGAGATACAAACAGAGGATTAAAATAAATAACCTCCACGCCTAAGTCCTGCAGATAGTCCAGCTTATCCATAACTCCCTGCAGATCTCCTCCATAGAAATCCCGGACGTCCATAGCCTGAGGCGGACGGTTCCAATCCTCTATTTTCTGTACCTTTTCATTAATATAGCAGTATTCCCCTGTTACCACGTCATTGGCAGGATCCCCATTGCAGAACCGGTCTGTAAAAATCTGATACATAACCGCTCCCTTTGCCCAGTCCGGTGTTCGAAAACCTGGCACAATTCCAAAGGAGTAATGCTCGTCAATTTCTCTGGTAATTCCTGCCTGATTGTAATAGCAGCGAAATTTTCCGGAAATAATCTCAAAAAAATAACGGATTGATTCATTTTGTAATTCTATATCTGTTCCATAATAATCAAAACCGTCTTTTGTCTTTATCAGCTTCATCTGCCGCTTCTTCTCTCCTGATACCAGATACACTGCGTCCACGTTGTTCGCTTTTGTACGGATACGAATATTCACGGTATCCCCTGCCTCCGGTTCTGCCGGTGTCCGGTAATGCTCTGTTTCATCGCTGAACACCGCACGTTTATTAAAAGCGGAACGCATATTTGCTACATATTCCTGAATCTTTTTCGTTTCTGCCAGATTTTTGTAATCCATACCGAATCCTCTCTATCCTCATGCAAAACATTTAAGTATTTCCTGATTTGCCGAATTTCTGTCATGTCTTTATTTTATCCCACCCACCTTTTATATACAACTACTTTTTCCTGAAAATGGCACATTTCCCGGACTTTTCTGTATAACGGAATAATTCATCAACGACACAATTCCGTTCCGCCACAGTGCGCTCCTCCGGAGAATTTTACGTTATAAGAAAGCAAATTTCCTATAACGTAAAAACGCCAATCTTTCGACTGGCGTTTTTGGAGAAGGTATTTCTTCTTATGGGGTGTAGCAAAAACTATATAATGTATTGGGGGGTTTTTACAGTTATTATAATACCATGAAGCCCGGGAAAAGTCTGCACAATCTTCTTTTTTTTTGAAAGTCTTTTTTGACCATTTTGAACATAGCAAAAACTTTTCATTTTTTATTTTTTCCAGTATCCTGCACAAAACCCTCTTAAAATAAAGCTTCAAACTCTTCTCTGCCGATTTTCTCCTTTTCAATCAGAAGATTTGCACACCTGTGCAGAACGTCCTCATGCTCTTTTAAAATTTCCTTTGCTTTTGCATAGGACTCGTCAATAATCCGCTTCACTTCGCTGTCAATGAGTGCAGCAGTTTCTTCCGCATAATTCCGGGTATGCGCCAGATCTCTTCCAATAAATACCTCATCTTCGTCACTACCGTAGTGAATCATACCCACCTTATCAGACATCCCGTACTGTGTTACCATAGCTCTGGCCATCTGAGATGCCTGCTTAATATCCTGAGAAGCTCCTGTTGTAATATCATCAAAAATCAGCTCCTCTGCAATCCGTCCGCCCAGGGACACTACTATATTCTCCAACATTTTTTTTCTGCTGTTAAACATTTCGTCTTTTCCCGGCAGCGGCATGGTATAGCCTGCCGCACCGATTCCCGTGGGAATAATGGAAATGGTATGCACAGGCTCCATTTCCGGAAGCACATGGAATAAAATTGCGTGACCTGCTTCATGATAAGCTGTAATTTTCTTTTCTTTTTCGGAAATCACCCGGCTTTTCTTTTCTGCACCAATTCCGGTCTTAATAAATGCCCGGCGGATATCACTCTGGTTAATAAAGTATCTGCCGTCCTTTGCTGTGAGAATCGCTGCCTCATTCATCAGGTTTTCCAGATCCGCACCTGTATATCCGGCTGTGGTCCTTGCCACCTCTTCTAAATCCACATCTTCTCCCAAAGGCTTTTTAGCTGCATGCACCTTTAAAATCTCTTCTCTTCCCTTAATATCCGGTCTTCCCACACCGACCTTGCGGTCAAAGCGTCCCGGTCGCAGGATTGCCGGATCCAGAATATCTACACGGTTGGTTGCTGACATAACAATAATACCTTCATTGACACCAAATCCGTCCATTTCCACCAGAAGCTGGTTTAAGGTCTGCTCTCTCTCGTCATGTCCACCGCCCATGCCAGTACCTCTCCTTCTGGCAACTGCATCAATCTCATCAATAAAAATAATACAGGGCGCATTTTTCTTTGCCTCTTCGAATAAATCCCTGACTCTGGAAGCTCCCACACCCACAAACATTTCTACAAAATCAGAACCTGAAATAGAGAAAAAAGGAACCCCAGCTTCTCCTGCCACAGCTTTTGCCAAAAGAGTTTTACCTGTTCCCGGAGGGCCCACCAAAAGCACACCCTTTGGAATTCTGGCTCCCACCTTTACATATTTTTGCGGCTCCTTCAAAAAGTCCACAATTTCCTCCAACTCTTCCTTTTCTTCCTGCAGGCCGGCAACCTCTTTAAAGGTCACTTTCTTATCCGCATCTGTAGACATTTTTGCCCGGCTCTTGCCGAAATTCATCATTTTGGCATTGCTCCCGCCTCCTGACATCTGACGGTTCATCATACCAAACATGAAGAAAACCAGAAGACCGGTGAGCAGCAGAGGCATCACAGAAGTGAGAAAAACACTATCTCTCGGTACATCTCCCACTTTCACAGAGATATCTTCTCCGGATTCCTCTATCTTTTCCTGCACTTCCTTTACATCAAGAGCTGTAAACTCTCTTTCCTCGCCTGTTTTCAGACGCACCAGTACCTTTCCTGTAGGCACTTCTTTATTCGGGCGGATAAACACCTCTGTCACCTGGCTGTCCTCCATTGCCTGGTCCAGTGCTTCCATGGTATAGTCATTCCTCTCGGTAAAGCGGCTGACTAACATTCCTCCCACACACAGTACCACCAGCAAAAACAGCAGAGGTGTTATCCAGCTTCTTGACTGCTTCTCCACCTTGTTGTTTCTCCTTTCCAACCTCTTACAGTTCTACAACTCCGATATATGGCAGATTTCTGTATTTCTGCGCATAATCCAATCCATATCCCACTACAAATTCATCTGGAATATTAAAGCATACATAATCCACCTTTACGTCTTTGACTCTGCGTTCCGGTTTGTCCAGAAGGGTACACAGACGCAGGCTCTTTGGATTTCTCTGTTTCAGAATTTCAATCAGATGGCTGAGGGTACGTCCGGAGTCAATAATATCCTCCACAATCAGCACGTCCTTACCTTCAATGGTTTCGTCCAGATCCTTTACAATCCGAACCACACCGCTGGAGCTGGTATCATCTCCATAGCTGGATACAGACATAAAGTCCATACTTACCGGCACAGAAATTCTCTTTGCCAGCTCACATGTAAAAAACACGCCGCCCTTTAACACACAGATTAAATGTACGCTTTTTCCCTGGTAATCCCTGCTGATCTGTTCTCCGATTTCGCGGATTTTACGGTCTACTTCTTCCTCGCTCAATAACTGACGGATTTTTTCACTCATCTTTGTTTACTCCTTTTACCTGTACTTTTAATACTTGTTTTGTCTGACTGGTAACTTTATAATATTCGCTGATACGGTATCCCACAATCCACAAAATATGAGAACCGTCTGCCAGAAGAGTCAGGCTTTCCCTTTTCTCCCTTGGTATTTTACAGTCAATAAAATAGTCCTTCAGCTTTTTTCTTCCTCCCTGTGCATTTACAGTGAAAAAATCACCGCTTCTGCGGTGTCTGACTTCCAGACTACTCTTTATTTTATCATAATCAAACCATTTCGTATATGTTTTTTCCTCAATTTGCCCCATTTCCCATGGAAGCACCTGAAATTCCATAGGAAAAAGCGGGTTCTCTTGCTGCCTTTTATGTGTAATATGAACCGCTCCATACACCTGGCTGGCAAAAAGCCCTCCCGTAAGAGAAATAGAAGCGCCTGTGCGCCCTTTTGCAAGAGCCAGAACCTCCTGTATATGTGCGGACGTAAGGTTCCTGCGTCCGCCTGCAGCCTGTGCCAGCACATTCATCACCACATAGGACTGCATAAGCTCCTTTTCTCCAAAAAGCTCCTTTTTGATACAATATCCCTCTTCCAAAGGCTCCACATAGGCTTTATACAGTGTATCTGCCTGTTCCTGCAAATATTCCTCAATGAGCAGCATGTTCTGAGCTGTCTGTCCCATATGCTGCACAGCCGCCGGATTCAACATTTCCAACATTGGTATCAACTGATGCCGGATTTTATTTCTGGTATACTCCAGTTCCAGATTGGTACTGTCTGTTATCCAGGAAAGTTGCTTTTCTGTTAAAAACTCTTCAATTTCTCTTCTGGAAACACACAGAAGGGGGCGAATATACCGAAGCCTTCCACTTGTAAAATCTGCTGTCCGCACTGGCCGGATTCCCCCAAGGCCTGCTGCCCCAGTTCCCCGAATCAGATTGTGGAGCATGGTTTCTGCATTGTCATTCTCATGATGCGCCAGGGCAATTTGAATCCTTCCGTTGAAAGCTGTATGCTCTGCTGAGCATGCTTTTTCGCCGTATTTGGGAACAGTTTCTGCCGCCTGCCCGTCCCTGCCTTCCTGCAGTTCTTCTGCCAGCTTTAAAAATGCCGCCCTTCTGGCATTTCGTCCCGCCTCCTCTAAGGACAGCTTTTCTTTAGCTGCCATACACGGTACATTAAACTCATATGCACGAAAGGGAATTTGAAAACGCTGGCACAGTTCCCTGGAAAATGCCTCATCTCTTTTTGCCTCTGCTCCCCGTATTCCATGATTCACATGCAGTCCGTAAAGCTGGAAGTTCCTCCTCTTCTGATATTGCTTTAACAAAAACAACAGGCACACCGAATCTGCACCGCCGGAAAGTCCGACAATCACCTGGCTGCCCGTTTCTATCATGTTGTATTTCTCTATATAGGAAAACACCTTTTCTTCCATGTTCATTGCTCTGTCTTATTTCCTCCATAATCCGGCTGTCAGCACAGTCATATCGTCCGTTGCCCGGTATTCACTGTATGTAAGCACCCGCTCTAAAATCCCCCGTCCCAACTCCTGCGCCGCATTTGCATGAGTCTGCAGAATAATCTCCTTCATCAGCTCCTCCGGTTCCTCCGGGGGCAGGGCGTCCAGCACACCGTCTGTCACCATAATAAGAAAATCTCCCTCGTACAGCTTCTTAGACGCAGATTCAAAATCCGCCTGCTGTACCAGCCCCAGCGCCAGACTGGTAGAGGAAATAGCTTCTACCCAGTGATCTCTCTTAATAAAGGTGGTTGCTGCTCCTGCTTTCAGGAAATGACACATACCGGAATACAAATCCACCATGGAAATATCCACAGTAGAAAACCTGCCGTTACGGTTCTTCAGATTCAGCACGGAATTTACCATTCGCGCTGCGGTTTCCCCGGAAAACCCCGCTTCTACCAACTGCTCCAGAGTGTCCACAATACTTTCGCTCTCCTGACATGCTTCCAGCCCGGAACCCATGCCGTCAGAAAGACACATGAAAAACTGCCCATTCTCCTCTGTGGTACAGGTGTAATTGTCCCCGGAAATGGTTTCCTTTTCCTTGGTAATCTTTGCAGCTCCATAGAGCATTTTAAAATTCACCTCTTCAGCAAAGCCCAGAATGGAAAACTCCTTGCTGATAAGTGTCTTTCCCTCTGTCCTTGCCACCATGCGAGTCCCACACAAGCCGGAAAGTACAGACGCTGCCTCTGCTGCACACACACAACCTCCGCCCTTTGTCTTCAGCTCTGCATAATACCGCAGTTTTCCGTCTGGCTGCTCCAAAAACCAGACATTCCTTACCAGTATATGTTTTTTCTTCAGTCTTCTGGCAAATTCCTCCCGAAACTGCACATCTGCCTCTGTCATGTCAAACAAATCTCTGGAAAGCATTTTCATAAGCTGCGCCATTTCTGAAAGCTGCTCTGCCACTGCCATGCGGTTTTCCAAAAGCTTGTTGTTCCAGATCAGGTTCTGTCTTTCCCGCTCCATAAGCCGTTCTGCTTCCTGCACCAGTTTTCCCTGGCTGATACAGACTCCTGTCAGGTCTGCCCTTACTTTTCGAAAGGCTTCCTCATCATTTTCCTCCATAACACGAAGCAGGTGATAAACTCTCTGATAAGACTGTACAGACTGCTGCTTCCAGCAGACCTGGTTTAAGTGACATCTGCGGCACACTCCCTCCTGTACCTCTGATACCATGGCATCAATTTCTGATGCGGAAAGATAATCCTTCCGATAGGGCAATCCGTAAAAACTGTCTGCCAGCTTCTGAAAAGAATCTGCATAGCGCTGCATTTTTTCTTTCTGCGGGTGCCGGTCATAAGCCAAGGCTGCCGCACTTTTCTTCGTTTCCGAAAAAATAGTTTTTGCCATGTCCCGTAATATAAGCAGTACACTGATTACGAGCATGGCAATAATCCATTCCTGCATCTCGTTCCCTCCCTGCATAAGCAACCGCTATCCATGGAGTATTATAGATGCTTTTGTTCTCAAACTTTGTCAAAAACCGTCTTCCTGCACAAAAAACTTTCAGACAAAATCGGCCTTTTTGTGTGCTATTTTTCCTCTTCCTTGAACACAATCTCATTATCCTTTACAAGCCCCAGCTTTTCTCTGGCAACCTCTGCCACATATTCGTCTGTGTCCATGCGTTCTTTTATCTCATCAATCTCTTTTGTACGTTCTTTCTCTTCTTCCATCTGGCTTTCCACTGCCTTTATCTCTGTCCTGCAGTCTGAAATCTGCTGCTGCAGCTTCAGGCTCTTTGTCATCATGGCAATAAACAGGACTGCCACAACAAAGGTAATACTAAGCATTGCGATTTTGTTTTGGGAATTTCTCTTTTTTCTTTTCTTCATTTTTCCATTTCCTGATTTTCTGCATAGCCTTTTGTTCATATAGGGAAATTTTAACTCTATCCCATAGAAATTTCAACCTTTTTCTCCACTTTCCAAGAGGTTTTGCCGCCAACCTCAGAAAACGGAATATTTCTCTGAAAATACGGGTTAAAAACTCTGCCAGCACTCTTCCCGGCCCTATGTGGAAAACAAAGGCGCCCAGACACACGGACAGCAGTACATAGCTTCGGATAACGCCGTCATTCCCCTGGTAAATCATTCGAAACAGGTACAAAGCTACACAGCACCAGTAAACAATGTCCTCCATACCGATAAGAAAAGATCTGTGGGAAACCAGATTCCGAAAAACAAGGAGCAGCTCATAGCCTGCTGCCAGGCACACCCCGGACCAGAAAGCCCGGCAAAAGAAAAGCAGTTCTTCCTGCATATAGGCGCTCATGCCCTATCCCAAAAGCCTTTTCAGCATACCTTCTCCGCCTTTGGCTTTTGCAATTCCCTGACTGTATGCCAGACTATCCACCCTTCCTGCAAGATCGATCTCCTGCTTTTCCAGATCCAGCCTGGTTACATGAAGCTCCTCGCCCTTTATCATCAGCACACCTTCCTCTGTCACCAGACTGATTTCCTTTTCGTCAAAGGAATTGACGTCCTTTACGCCCGTGACCGTACCTGTACTTCTGTCTGTAATCTGAATTTTATGAACTGCTTTTCTCTGCTTTTCTTCCAAAACTGCCTTCCCCCATACCAATCTTCCTGAAAAGATTATATGGGGCAAAAGGGAAAAATATGCTGCTTTCGGATTTTACAGATACTTAAACAAATCTCCTGCTGCCTCTTTCTTAACAGTCTCCTGCACATCCAACACCTCTACGCGGACATTCTTGCTTCCGAAACGGATTTCCAGAATATCCCCTGCCTTCACCTGAGCAGATGCCTTGGCAGGCTTGTCATTAATCAGTACCCTGCCTGCATCACAGGCCTCGTTTGCTACGGTTCTGCGCTTAATCAGTCTGGATACTTTCAAATACTTATCTAATCTCATACTCTCGCTCCCTTTATATAAATCCGCATATAAAAAGAAAGGGGCGCTGTACACAGAGCCTTCCGAACCCCTATCCTGCAAAGCATATGGTTTCCCGGAAGCTGCTTTGTGCAACAGCACCTCTCTCTTTCCTGCATTTCTTAAGCGTTTACTAAATCTTTTAAAGCCTTTCCTGCTTTGAACTTCGGAGATTTAGATGCTGCAATTGTCATGGTTTCACCTGTCTGAGGATTTCTTCCCTCTCTTGCTGCTCTTTCAGAAACTTCAAAAGTACCGAATCCAACCAACTGGATTTTTTCACCTTTCTGCATTTCTTCGGATACAACATCAATAAAAGCCTTTAAAGCTGATTCTGCATCTTTTTTGGATAACTGTGATTTTTCTGCCATAGCAGCAACTAATTCTGTTCTGTTCATGAGTATTTCCTCCTAAATAATTTAGCCTTGCAGAAAAGCCTGCCGTGGCGGCGCCTCCTGCTTCTGATACATCTTAAAGTCACCGCTTCTTCCTGCGGTCTACAGATATTTATACCCTGTTTCCACAGGTTTGTCAAGCATATTACCGTGTTCTTTGCAGGAGATTTGCGGTATTTACATCATTTTGTCAATGAGTGCCTTTACTTCTTTTCCAAGGGCTGCTGATTTTGCATCTGCGTCCTCTAAAGAGTTTCCCTTGATGCCATAATAAATCTTAATCTTCGGCTCTGTACCGGAAGGACGAACGCAAACCCATGCGTCATCGTTCAGGTCATAATACAGCACATTGGAGCTTGGAAGTCCGGTTGTCTTTACTTCCTTTGTTTCCATGTTCACAATGGTGTCTGCCTTGTAATCTCTTGCAGAAAGTACCTTGTAGCTGCCGATTTCTGCCGGAGGATTCTTTCTTAAATTCTCCAGGATTGTCTGAATTTTTTCCAGTCCCTCTATACCTTTTAATGTAATAGACTGAATATCATCTTTGTAATAGCCGTATTTTTCATACATGGCAATCATAGCGTCCCAAAGTGTCATGTTCTTTGTCTTATAGTAAGCTGCTGCCTCGCACAGAGCCATAGTTGCCACAATCGCGTCCTTATCTCTTGCATGTGTGCCAATCAGACAGCCGTAGCTTTCCTCGAAGCCAAAGAGATAAGTGCCTTCACCCTTTGTTTCAAAGCCCAGAATCTGCTGTCCGATATACTTAAAGCCTGTCAGCACTTCAATGAATCTTACGCCATAGTATTTTGCAATAGCTGCTGCCATGTTGGTGGTAACAATGGTAGAAATCATAGCGCCGTCAGCCGGAAGAGAGCCGTTTATCTCTTTTCTCTGTCCGATTTCATAGTCTGCCAGCAGGCAACCGGACATATTTCCGGTAAGAGTATGATATTCTCCTGTCTTGCTGTCTTTCACACGCACGCCCAGACGGTCTGCATCAGGGTCTGTAGCCAGTACTAAATCTGCGTCTACTTCCTTTGCCAGCTTCAGTCCCAGGTCAAAGGCTTCGTCTGCCTCAGGATTCGGATAGCTGACTGTAGGAAATTCTCCGTCAGGAAGCTCCTGCTCTTTTACTACATATACATTTTCAAAGCCCAGCTCCTTTAACACACGTCTTGCAGGAATATTTCCTGTTCCATGAAGAGGGCTGTATACGATTTTCAGTTCCTTTGCCATGTCTTTGATCGCGTCCATGTGCAGAACCTGGCTCTTTAACTCTTCCATGTAAGCATCGTCAATTTCCTGACCGATAACCACGAAAAGTCCTGCTTCTTTTGCAGCTTCCTCATTCATGGTCTTTACTGTATTGTAATCGGTTACTTTCTGAACTTCGCCCATAATACCGGTATCATGAGGCGGTGTAATCTGTGCCCCGTCTTCCCAGTATACCTTATAACCATTGTATTCCGGCGGGTTATGGCTTGCTGTAATATTAATACCTGCAATACAGCCTAATTTGCGTACAGCAAAGGACAGTTCCGGTGTCGGTCTTAAAGAATCAAAAATATAAGCCTTTATGCCGTTTGCAGCCAGACAAAGAGCTGCTTCCTTTGCAAATTCCGGTGACATACGGCGGGAATCATGAGCAATGGCAACACCTTTAGCCTGTCCGCCCACGGCTGCAATATAATTTGCCAGCCCCTGTGTGGTCTTTCTGACTGTATAGATATTCATACGGTTTGTACCTGCACCGATAACGCCGCGCAGACCTGCTGTGCCGAACTCCAGATCTTTATAAAAACGTTCCTTGATTTCATTTTCATCCTTTTCAATGGCTTTTAACTCTGCTTTTGTATTTTCATCAAAATACGGATTTGCCAGCCACTCTTCATAAAGTTTTTTATAATCCATCTCTATTACCTCCCTGTGCAGACTTCTCCTGCACTTCTTTTGTGGATATTATACACTATCACAAATCAAATTTCAAATCCTGCACGGACTTTTATTCTGTTTACAATAGCATTTTTCCCGAAAAATTCTGCCATTTTTCATACTGTGCCATTAGCTTTTTCAGCTTCTCCAGATTTTTTTCCGAAATCCAGGCTTTGTTGTGGGTATAATAATAGTTAGCCAGCTTCCAGTATTTCTCCGGATAGGAAAAACGAAGCGCCAGATATTCCTTTTCAGCTTCAGAAAGCGGACGAACTGCCTCATAGCTTTCCAGAAGCTTTTGTCCCAGCTTCAGATTCCAGTCATGCTTTTCCAGGATTTTTCTCATAAACTGATACAAATCTGCTGCCTG
This sequence comes from Blautia argi, assembly GCF_003287895.1. Taxonomy (NCBI): domain Bacteria; kingdom Bacillati; phylum Bacillota; class Clostridia; order Lachnospirales; family Lachnospiraceae; genus Blautia; species Blautia argi. The sequence goes on from NZ_CP030280.1 coordinate 2,815,068, forward strand.
TACATCGAATCCCCATTTGTCAAAATTCGTCACTGCTACATGTTCCTTATCACTTAAAATCCAAACATTGTGCTGATTGTATTCTCCATGGCAGATACTTCCCTGTTCCAATGCCCATGTTCTTAACTGCTCATAGCCTGAATGCTCCAATCTATAAAGCGCAGCCTCCGCGTGTCCCAGAAAACAACGGATACTGTCCAGGAAGCGCAGTTCAAAATCATTCTTTTTCTTCTTGACAGACACAAATTTGCGGATTTTTCGAAGTTCTGCATTATGCCTTTGATACTCTCGAATCAGAGATTCTCTGACATAATGACTCTGTACCGGCATTTTCATCACTTTATGTAAACTTGCCAGAGCCGCCGCTCCGGTACAGACATCTCCCTCATAACGGGCATCGCATTCTCTGCCCTCAAACCAGCGTTTCACAATATACGCTGTATTTTCCCTGTCTACAGAGATATAGGCCCCCTCCTGATTGGGAAGAAGCTCATCTACAAACACCTGGCATTTCCCGGCTATCTCAGACAAAAGAACAGCCTGGTTCTCCAGCTTCCTGGGTGTCCCGCAAAATTCTCTTATCAGCACTCTTCCTTCCTCTGTTTCACAGATTATGGCTCCTCTTGTACGGTACACGGCAGTGGATTCCAGGCCGTATTGCTCTAAGATACTTAATCCATGGTCATACACTTGCTTTTCCTCCTTTTACTCCTGCTTCGCGCTCTTTTCATTCTATGCAGGAATCAGAAGGGTTAGAAGCCATGCAGACTGTGATTATTTTATCCTTGAAAGCAAATATTCTTTTGTATTTTTTTCCGGCTCTTCCAGAACCAGCTCCAGAAACCCATTTAAGGTTTCTCCTATCTCTTTTCCCGGCTTCATGCCTGCTGCAATCAGGTCTTTGCCGGATACTGCCAACATTTTGACAGAAATACACTCTTCTTTTTCCAGGATTTCCTCATAAAGCCGAAGGCTCTCAGCCAGACGCCCCAACTTTTCTTCCCTGCAATAATCGCTCTGCGCCATAACGTCTGCCCTGCGAATTTTTAAAAGTACAGGGAAAAGTTCTGGTGTCATTTTGCTCAGGACTTTTCTGATGGATTTCGGTGTGCATTCCCAGGGACATTCATGCCAGTATACCAATTCTGTAACCTTGCGTATGGTGTCATTGTCAAACCGCAGTCTGCGTAAAATCTTTCCCGCCAGCTCTGCGCTGACCTTCGGGTGTCCGTGAAAATGGTCTATTCCGTTTTGATCCGTGGTTTTCATAAGGGGTTTCCCCATGTCATGGAACAATACGGCAAGGCGCTGCACCTTATCCGCCTCTGTATATGCCAGCGCCTTTAAGGTATGTTCTCCCACACTGCCGAAATGATGGGGATTTTTCTGCTCAGTGGCCATCATTTCGTCAAATTCCGGCAGCACAATTTGGGTAATCCCCAGTTCCCAGGCTGTCCTTAAGCATTCCGGGTGGGCGGATACCAAAAGCTTGACAAGTTCTGTCTGGATTCGCTCTGCACTGATTCTGCGAAGGGTAGGTGCCAGCTTCTTTGCCCAATGGGCGGTGTCCCCCTCTATGGAAAAGCCAAGCTGGGCGGAAAAACGCACGGCTCTTAAAATCCGCAGGGCATCTTCTGTAAACCGTTCCTCCGGATTGCCCACACATCGGACAATTTTCCCTTCCAAATCCCGGATCCCGCCAAAGACATCTACCAGCCCTGTTTTATCATTATAAGCCATGGCATTTATGGTAAAATCCCTGCGTTTTAAATCCTCTTCCAGATTCCCGGTAAAAATCACTTCTTTGGGATGACGACTGTCCTCATACTCCCCGTCAATCCGGTAAGTAGTAACCTCAAAACCCTCTTTTTCCACAAGCACGGTCACGGTTCCGTGCTGCAGTCCTGTGTCTACGGTTCTCCTGAAAATCGATTTTACCTCCATGGGCCTTGCAGAGGTTGTAATATCCCAATCCGCGGGAGAACGACGAAGGAGGCTGTCACGAACACAGCCCCCTACCGCATAAGCATCATATCCGTGTTCCTGCAAAGCCCTGATAATCATCTGTACCTTTTCCGGAACTTCAATCTTCATAATTAATATGCGCGCCCCCAGTAAACCATTTTTTTCGCAGGTTTTCCGCAGACAACACATTTGTCAGACAGGTTTTCCTGCTCAAAAGGAATACATCTGGAGGTTGCCTGTACGTCTTCTTTAATCTTGTCCTCACATTCTCTGCAGCCGCACCACATAGCCTTTACAAAACCAGGCTTTTCTTCCACGGTCTTTTTAAAAGTTTCATAGTCTGTTGCCTCATAGGTATGGGCTTCTCTGTGTGCTCTGGCTCTTTCTAACATATCCTTCTGCATGGTATCCAGAATCTGCTGTACGCTTTCTGCCAGATTATCAAGAGAAACCATAATCTTTTCTCTGGTATCTCTTCTTACCACAACTGCCTGATTGGCTTCCATATCCTTTGGACCGCACTCAATACGAACCGGAATACCTCTCATTTCCTGCTCTGCAAACTTGAATCCCGGACTCTTGTCTGTCATGTCTGTCTTCACGCGAATACCTGCTGCCTTTAACTGTGCCTGCAGCTTTTCTGCATTTTCCAGTACGCCTTCTTTTCTCTGCTGAATCGGAATAATCACTGCCTGTACCGGTGCAATTCTCGGAGGCAGAACCAGACCGCTGTTATCTCCGTGTACCATGATGATTGCTCCAATCATACGGGTTGTCATACCCCAGGAAGTCTGGTGTACATACTGCAGTTTATTTTCTTTGTCTGTGTACTGAATACCGAAAGCCTTTGCAAAGCCATCGCCAAAGTTATGGCTGGTACCGGACTGCAGCGCCTTTCCGTCATGCATCAGGGATTCAATGGTATAAGTTGCCTCTGCGCCTGCAAATTTCTCCTTGTCTGTTTTCTTTCCTTTGATAACTGGAATCGCCAGCACTTCTTCACAGAAATCCGCATAGAGATTCAGCATCTGTATGGTTCTCTCTTCCGCTTCTTCTGCGGTTGCATGTGCGGTGTGTCCCTCCTGCCACAAAAATTCTCTGGAGCGAAGGAAGGGTCTTGTGGTCTTTTCCCAACGCACAACTGAACACCACTGGTTATATACCTTCGGTAAATCTCTATGGGACTGGATATCCTTTGCATAAAAATCGCAGAACAGAGTTTCAGAGGTAGGACGCACACAAAGTCTTTCCTGTAAAGGTTCCAGACCGCCGTGTGTCACCCATGCAACCTCTGGTGCAAAACCTTCTACATGGTCTTTTTCCTTCTGAAGCAGACTTTCCGGAATAAACATTGGCAGATATACATTCTCCACCCCTGTTTCCTTAAATCTTCTGTCCAGTTCATGCTGAATATTCTCCCAGATTGCATAACCTGCAGGCTTAATCACCATACAGCCCTTTACACTGGTATAATCAATCAAATCCGCTTTTTTTACTACATCTGTGTACCATTGTGCAAAATCTTCTTCCATAGAGGTAATGGCCTCTACCAGCTTTTTGTTGTTTGCCATAATTTTTCTCCTTTTTCATAATCATTGTAAAAAACAAAAAAAGACACTCTCAGCCCTGTCCTCAGGGACCGATATGTCTTCGTTTCGGCGGTACCACCCTTATTAGCCGTCCTATGTCTTTCTATATCAAAAAATCCGGACTGCTCACTTCCTTTGCTTTTTTAACGCCAAAGCCCGCGTTCTGCTTTCGCAGACAGCTCCGAGGCAGGTTCTGTATCCTTCCCACAAAGACCTTTCACCAGACAGCCTTCTCTCTTTAGAGTTCCGTTTACATACTAATCCTCTTCTTCGCCTGTTTCTTCCTTTTTTCATTTCAGGACAGGGGTTTTCCGGGCAATCGCCGGAAAACCTTCTGCTGTGTTAAATTCTATTGGAATTTACAGGGTTTGTCAAGAGGTCTTCAGAGATTCCCCTTGCAATTTTTCTCCAAAATGCTATTCTTATGACTTTCCTTCCACAATTCTCTCACTGCAGATTTGTGCCACCAGAAAATAACCTCCGTAAATCACCAGCACCAACACTGCGGCAATACTAATTCCCGGTAAAATGCTTCCTGTGTCATAAATGGAAATCATTTCTTTACACACCTGAATCCCGAAAACAGAATGAATCCCTGCAACTGCCAGCGGAAAAGCAAAGAACATACCGTTTTGCTTTTGCAGGGCTTTTCGGATTTTCCCATTTTCACACCCCAGCTTCTGTAGAGTATCATATTTCTCTCTGCTGTCTGCTGCGTCTGAGAGCATTTTCAGCGCCAGAATCGCTGCTCCTGAAATCAAAAAGCTGATTCCCAGATACAATCCCAGGAAAATAAACATGGCGCTGCTTCCAATGGCATCATCAAAAATCTGAGATTGGGTAGAAACAAAAATCTGGGCGTGTGTACTTCTTTGAGGGTTCATACGTTTGGCTAAATGCAAATCCATTTCCTCTCGAAATTCCCTGCTGTCCTTTTTATAAGAAGCTGCAAAGTAGTTTTTCGCCCTTTGGGCTTCTGTAATCTCCACGCTGTCCGGCATAAGCAGAAACACTTCATTGGTTCTGTCATAATTCATCACCATAAAACCACGCTTTACCTGGTCATACTTTGCATGATACGTTTTCCCTTTCAGTTCTAGTGTCTGATTATACTGTAATCCTTTATCATACAGATTTTCCTGGTCTTCTGCCGTATTGGTGAGAGTGATGTATTCGTCTTCCTCCAGTTCATAGGCAGGCAGATGATAAAGCGCCGCCATTTTATTGTAATCACTAATAGGAATGATTTCTATCTGCTCTTCCCCAAACTGCTTGGCATAATAAGCTCCGTAGCTTTTTTTAATCTGCTCATAGTAATCTCCCCACAGAATTTTTCGTGTAATTTCCGGACTTCTATAACTGAAAATCTCTGCCTGCTTCTTTACATTTCCTTCCAGCGCCTTTTCCTCTTTCACAATCTCTCCTATGGTCTGTTCATCTGTCATTTCCTTTGACATGGACACAGAAACAGGCGCCAGTTCCCTTGCTTCCTTTTCCTTATACTCTTTTCTTGTAAAGACGGTTGATAAAATACAAATCGTAAGAAAAATCAGCAGACAAATCACGGTTTCTGAAACTACTGTGGAATTTATTTTGTTGGAAATCTCTCCCACGGTAAAGGAATTTAATCCCTTTCTGTAAATTCCGGGCATTTTTTTCAAAACTGCTGCAAAAAATCCGGCTGCAGACCAAAAGACCAGAAAGGTTCCGACGCACCCCAGCAAAATCTGCATCATAACATCAGCCTCTGTTTCCAGATTTCCGCTGTTTGCCGTCACATTATAATATGCCAGTCCTAAAATTACCCAGGCAACGAGAAACAGAATCACACAAAGCGCCGGATTTTTCAGAAGATTCCGTTCCTTCCTTTGCTTTGCAGAAAGAAAATGAATCAGCCTTGCCCGGCTTATGATAAGGGTCTGAAAAACCATGACTACAAGATAAATTACCAGAAAATACAAAATAGATTTTCCCACTGCCTTTCCGGAAACTACGAAGCGAAATTTGGACATATCCGCTTCAAAAAGATAAGAAGCCAAAAGGGATACAAACTGCGAAAGCCCCATTCCTACTACCAGTCCTGCCGCAAGAGAAATCATTCCCATAAACACGGTTTCCAGACAGAGCATGCCTGCCACCTGGCGTTTTTTCATTCCCAGTATCAGATAAATGCCAAATTCCTCTTTTCGCCTCTTTAGCATAAAGCCGCTAGCATAGACAATCAGATAGCCCAAAATAAAAGAAATCAGCAGGCTGACGCCTTCCAAAATCGTGTTCATCATTTCAATAATATTTGCCTTTGTCCTGGTGACTTCCATCATCACAGTCTGGGTTTCAATGGCATTAAAAATATAAAATACTGCGATTCCCAGAATCAGGGTAAAAAAGTAAATCGAATAATCCCGTATACTCTTTTTGAAATTTTTCAGGGACAGCTTAAACAACATGGTTTAAATCACCTCCCAAAAGAGAAATCACATGGATAATCCGGTCAAAAAATTCCTTCCTGCTGTCCTTCCCCCTTCTCAGCTCATGAAACAGCTTTCCGTCCTTCATGAACAACACCCTTTGGGTATAGCTGGCGGAAAAGGCATCGTGAGTCACCATTAAAATCGTAGCGTCTAAATCCGTGTTCATGTACTGCAGGCTTCCGAGAAGCATGCCTGCACTCTGGGAATCCAAAGCCCCGGTAGGTTCATCTGCCAGAATCAGGGCAGGCTCTGTCACCATGGCTCTTGCACAGGCGCAACGTTGCTTTTGTCCCCCGGACATTTCATAGGGATATTTTTGAAAAACATCTGTAATATTCAGCTTTTCCCCCATTTCCTTCACCTTTTTCTCAACTATCTCCGGCTTCTCATTTTGAATCTGCAGCGCCAGCGCAATATTGTCAAAGGCAGTCAGTGTATCCAGAAGATGAAAATCCTGAAACACAAACCCCAACTGTCTGCGGCGAAATTTCATCAGCTTATTTCCTTTTAATTTGGTGACTTCCTCCTGATTTATAAAAATGTGTCCTCCGGTCACCCGGTCAATGGTGGAAATGCAGTTTAAAAGCGTCGTTTTACCTGAACCGCTGGCGCCCATAATTGCTGTAAATTCCCCTTTTTCCATGGTAAAGCTAATGTCATTGACCGCTTTCGTCAGACTGGATTTACTTCCATAATATTTAATAAGATTTTGAATCTCTAATAAATGTTCCATGTTTTTTGTTCCTTTCCTGTTTCATGCCCCTATTATAGGAAGAAAGGGGAAAGAAATCCATGGCTTTGTATTACAAAATCTTACATCTGTGTAAGATTACAAAAGCTCTATAAAAGAATTTTCCATAAAGGTCAAAATAAGCTCTGTGTATACCCCCTCCTCGGACTCAAGTTCCAAACTGTGTCCCAGCCTTTCACAAAGGGTTTTACAAAGATACAGTCCCATTCCTGTAGATGCCTGTCCCTTTCTTCCGTTCTCTCCGGTAAAAGATTTTTCAAACACCTTGGGCAAATCCTGCCTTGGGATTCCCAGCCCGTTATCCCGGACATGCAGCTTTACCCAATGTTCTCCCTGTTCGCTCCAAAACTCTATGCAGGCCTCTTTCTCCTTTTTGTATTTCACCGCATTACTTAAAATCTGTCCCAGCATAAACTGCAGCCACTTCCCGTCCGTACATACAACTGCCTCCTGTGTGTTCTGTATGACCTTTATATGGTTTAAAATCAGACTGTCCTTGTGTTCTGCAATGGTTCTGTCTGTCAATTCTTTCAGGGAATATTTCTGTATAAGGTAATCCTTTTCCGGAACCTCACTGCGTAGATAATAAAGCACCTGCTCCACATGACTTTCAATACGGCTTATCTGTTCCTTTAAAGCTCTGCCAGATTCGCCTCTGTACTCATGCAACATCAGCCTGATGCTGGAAATAGGGAGCTTTACCTCATGTACCCAGGTTTCCACATATCGCTTAAATGCATTATTTCTGCGTATCTGTCCGAAAATCTCATCGTTCATGGATTTCTGCATTTCTCTCATGGTCTGACAGAAAATCTGTCCTTCCAGAAATTCCGGCTCTTCCAGCATTTCCATAAGCAGATATTTTTCCTTCAGATTTTTTTGCTGATTCTTCATCTGCGTATAAAACCTCTGTTTTCTTTTGTAATCACAGAACAAAATACCTGCCCCTGACAGACACTCTGCCAGAAGAAGAAACACCTGCAGGGCAAAGGGTGCGCGAAACAACAGGCACACGCCTTGTAAAACTGCCATGGTTCCCAGTTGTATTCCCAGAACAAACCAATGATCCTTTATATAATTTTTGAAATTCATATCAGTATATATCCCTGCCCTCTCCTGGTTTCTATCCTGCCAGAAATTCCTACCTCCTCCATACGTTTTCTGAGTCGGTTGATATTTACCGTCAGAGTATTATCGTCCACAAAAGCATTGCAGTCCCATAAATAGTCCATCAGTTCATCTCTGGACACAATATTTCCCTGATGCTTCATCAGATAATGAAGAACAGACATTTCATTTTTAGAAAGTATAACCGCTCTTTCTTCATATGCCAGAGTGCTTCGCAGCAGATTCAGCCGCATGCCTGCGTATTCCAGTTCTTCCTTTTCTCTCTGCGGCTGTATACGCCTGAAAAGCGCTTCTATTTTCAAAAGCAGAAGAGCCGGATTATAGGGCTTTGTCATATAATCATCTGCCCCGTAGCTCATGGACAAAATTTCATCGGTTTCTCCTGTCTTGCTGGTTAACATAATGACCGGAAGATCTGATGTCTTCCGCAGATTCCGCAAAATTTCCTGTCCGTTAGTTCCCGGAAGAATAATGTCCAAAAGAACCAAATCCGGCTCTGCTTCCTTTATCCCCTCTTCTGCATGGAGAAAATCCTCCACACAAAACACCTGATATCCATTTTCTTCTAAAAGCCCCGCCAAGGCTCGGCGCAGCGTCTTATCGTCCTCTATTACCACTATCTTTTTCATAATCTTCTGTCCTCTCCTTTCCCAGTCCTCCTTCTATCATACTGCCACACGTATAGAAAAGAAAGCACAAAAAAAAGAGAGCCTCCCCATATATCCGCAATGGGAAAACTCTCTGTTTCCTTAAATAAACTGATTTCTGCCTGTATCGTATTCGTAATCAATCCCTGCCAGCTTTGCCGTAATTTCCTCTGCACTTAAACTTTTATCTTCGCAAAATGCTGCAAAGGATGGGTAAAAATCACGAAGTTGTGTATTGACATAGCTTAAAAGCATCACTGGGTCTTTTGGTATCATAGCTGCCTCCTGTCAGGAAAGCTGTCCCTTTTCTGCGTGAGCAGTCAGCTCTCCGTTTTCCACATCAATGACAATCCTGCTGTCTGTACTGATATCCCCGGAAAGAATCAGCTTCGCAGTCAGTGTTTCCACATATTTCTGCACATATCTCTTCAGTGGACGGGCACCGTACACAGGGTCATATCCGCCCTCAATAATATAATCTTTTGCAGCTTTTGTCAATTCCATAGATAACTCCTGGTCTTTTAATCTTCTGTTCAAATCTGCCATAAGCAAGTCTACAATACCACCGATATTGTCCTTTGTAAGAGGCTTAAACATAATGATTTCATCCAAACGGTTTAAAAATTCAGGACGGAAATGCCCTCTTAAGTCCCGCTCAACCGCTTCTCTTGCCTCCTGCTTAATCTCGCCGTTCTCTTCAATTCCTTCCAGAAGATACGGAGAACCGATATTGGAGGTCATAATAAGAATTGTGTTTTTAAAGTCTACGGTTCTGCCCTGAGAATCTGTAATTCTGCCATCGTCCAGCACCTGGAGAAGCACATTAAATACATCTGGGTGCGCCTTCTCAATTTCATCAAAAAGCACAACCGAATACGGCTTTCTTCTCACTGCCTCCGTAAGCTGTCCGCCTTCCTCATATCCCACATATCCTGGAGGCGCCCCGATGAGTCTGGATACAGAATATTTCTCCATATACTCGCTCATATCAATACGAACCATGTTCTGTTCATCATCAAACAGCGTTGCTGCCAGAGTCTTGGCAAGCTCTGTCTTACCAACTCCGGTTGGTCCCAGAAACAGGAAAGAACCAATAGGTTTTGTAGGATCTTTGATTCCCGCTTTAGAACGGATAATGGCGTCCGTTACCTTGGTAACACCCTCGTCCTGTCCAATCACCCGTTTGTGCAGCTCATCTTCCAAATGCAGAATTTTACTTCTTTCTCCTTCTGTCAGCTTTGCCACCGGAATTCCTGTCCAACGGGAAATAATTCTGGCAATTTCTTCGTCTGTAACGCTTTCGTGAACCAGAGATAAATCCTGATTTTTTACCCGCTCCTCTCTTCTGCTGCCAGCTGGTTCTGCAGCTTTGGAAGCTCTCCGTACTGCAGCCTTGCAGCCTCGTCTAAATCATAGTTTCTCTGAGCTTTCTGGATTTGATTGTTCATCTCCTCAATCTGCTCTCTTAATTTCTGCAGACGCTCTACCGTAGACTTCTCGTTATCCCACTGCGCCTTCTGAGTATTGAATGCATCCCGAAGCTCAGCCATTTCTTTCTGCAAATCCACCAGACGATCCTGGCTTAAACGGTCGTTTTCTTTTTTCAGCGCAGCCTCTTCAATTTCCATCTGCATGATTTTTCTGCGCATTTCGTCCAGCTCTGTAGGCATGGAATCCAGCTCTGTCTTAATCAGCGCGCATGCCTCGTCAACCAAATCAATGGCTTTATCCGGCAGGAAACGGTCGCTATATAGCGGTCTGATAAGGTTGCGGCAGCTACCAGAGCGCTGTCTGTAATCTTTACGCCATGAAAGACCTCATATCTCTCCTTTAAGCCACGAAGAATGGAAATGGTATCCTCCACCGTCGGCTCATCGACCAGAACCGGCTGGAAACGACGTTCCAAAGCCGCATCTTTCTCAATATATTTGCGGTATTCGTCCAGAGTAGTAGCGCCGATACAGTGCAATTCGCCTCTTGCCAGCATAGGCTTTAACATATTTCCTGCGTCCATGGCACCGTCTGTCTTCCCTGCGCCTACAATCAGATGCAGCTCATCAATAAAGAGAATAATCTGGCCTTCGCTCTTTCTGACCTCTTCCAGAACAGCTTTTAAACGTTCCTCAAATTCACCTCTGTATTTAGCTCCGGCTACCAGAGCGCCCATATCCAGGGCAAAAATTTTCTTGTCCTTTAAGCCGTCAGGTACATCACCCTGTACAATCCTCTGAGCAAGGCCTTCTACTGCCGCTGTTTTACCAACGCCCGGTTCTCCGATAAGCACGGGATTGTTCTTTGTCTTTCTGGACAAAATCCGAATCACATTCCGAATTTCACTGTCCCTGCCAATAACCGGATCCAACTTCTGTTCTCTTGCTTTTTCCACTAAATCCTGACCATATTTGTTTAAAGTATCATAAGTAACCTCCGGATTGTCTGTGGTAACTCTCTGATTTCCCCTTACTGTGCTCAATGCCTGTAAAAATCGTTCTTTTGTAATTCCGTATTCCTGCCAGATTTTCTTCATCGTGGGGCTTGGATTGTTCAGAAGAGCCAAAAACAGATGCTCTACGGAAACATATTCATCTCCCATATTTGCAGCCTCGTCCTCTGCGCTGACCAGGGCTTTGTTCAGATACTGACCAATGTAAGGCTGCCCACCGGACACCTTTGTCCTGGCGTTTAATGCCTGTTCTATGCGGTCCATGAAGTGTTCCTTCTGAATTTCCATTTTTTCAACGAGTTTCAAAATCAGGCTGTCCTCCTGATGTAAAAGGTTATATAGCAAATGCTCCTGCTCGACTTCCTGATTGCCGAATTCATATGCAGTCTTCTCTAAGTTCTGAACAGCCTGAAGTGATTTCTGTGTAAATTTTGTAATGTTCATAAAATCCCTCCGTTTTGGTTATTCTGTATTCAGAGTATCTCTGAATATTGCTCGCTTGTTCTATCTACGTTATAACAATATCACCAGCTACTAGCCATGTCAAGAGGTGAGTGCTAATTTTTTTAATAATTTTTTGGAGAACCCCTGAAAAAGCTTGATTTTACGGGCTTCACAGGGGTTTTTCACTTGCTTTCGCGCTCAATTTTCTTGATTTGACCACATTTTACGACAACGACTTATGGTTTATACCACAGCAGTCACAGTTTCCGGCAGGTTCATTATAGACATTCATGGTGATCTGTGCATCTGAATGTCCCATAGAAGAATGTTTCCGGAGTATGAAAACAGATTTTTCTGCAAGTTCTGTCTATTTACAGGATGAAAACCGGATCAAAGCACATTTTCTAATCTGTTTTCTTGCATTGACCATATACCGCTTCCTTGAGAAAAAACTGGATGCGAAATATACATGTGAAGAATTATTAGATGTTCTAAAAGAAATGAATTTCTCCGGAATACAGGAACAGGGATTTATTCCTTTATACAAACGAAAAAGAATTACGGATAATCTTCATGACGTCTGTGGTTTCTGAACAGATTATCAGTTCATAACCAAAAGTAAGATGAGAAATATTCAGAAAAAAAGTAAAGGGAAAGAATAAAATACTATAGTCCGCAACAACGGCAAAAATCGCTATAACCCAGTAAACATGAGGGATGCAGCGATTTTTTCTTTTTCTAACTGTCAAAGATGGGATTATAATCTCTCCATACAACACACTAATTTAATAATTCTTTCCGATTTACTACACCATTTTCGTATCAAACCACACCATTTTATGATATATTACGTCACTTTACTGTTTTTCAAAATCTTTCAAAGCACCAGCAAATACAAGGTTTCAAGAGGTTACATCAATTTATGGAAAAATGTTGTCAGAAAATCCAAACTTCTTTGGATAACCAAACATACTAAGCACCTATTGTATCAATTCAAAGTATTAATCAATCTTTTAATAAAAACTGATTCTTATTATACTCAATGAGTCCATCTTTTTGCATTTTAGAAAGCTCGTTGCACATGGTACTGCGGTCAACATTCAGATAATCTGCCAACTGTTGGCGGTTATATGGAATGAGAAAAGAATTACCTCCAAATTGTTTCGCACATTCTGAAAAATAAGACATTAATCGCCCACGTATAGATTTAGAACTGGTATGTTGAATCCTTTGGGAAAGTTGAAGACTTTTGTGCGCACAAACAGTCAACAAATTCTGTACAAGTTTTGTGTGAAAGATACAGGATTTGGAGCAGGTAGTCAGAACACGCCCTACATTTATAAATAATGCAGAAGTATCTTCTGCAGCAGACACTGTAACCAACATTGGTTGACCTGGAATACAGGCATATACTTCGCCAAATACAGAACCAGGGGCAACATTTCCCAAAACACTGCTATTTCCCCAAATATCATTGCACGATATCATCACCATGCCAGAGAGCACAATTCCTATATTTTCCGTGATACTTCCTTCTGAAAGGATCACTTCACCTTTTTTGTAGCTGTGCTCTGTAGCGTTAAGACAATTCAAAAGGTTTGTAATTTCAGCTGCTTCTAATCCGCGGAATAGTTGTGTATTAGATAAATTCACATTTTCTCCCTTCTGTTGTTATAACAACATACTTTGATTTTTAATTATATTATAATAACATTGGAAATACAAGAGAAAGGATGGATTTAGAATGATTCGTAAAATTATTCAGATAGATGAACAAAAATGTAACGGCTGTGGTGCTTGTGCTGAAGCATGTCATGAAGGTGCAATCGGCATGGTGAATGGAAAAGCAAGACTTCTGCGAGATGACTATTGTGATGGTCTGGGCGACTGCCTACCCACCTGCCCGACCGGCGCGATTTCCTTTGTGGAACGGGAAGCCGCCGCCTATAACGAAAAGGCTGTGCAGGAAAATATGAGAAAAAAGAAAGAACAGAGCCGTACTTCTGCTGACGTTCATGAGGGATGTCCTGGCAGCCGGATGCAGCGCCTTCAACATATGCAGGAATCAGCATCTCCCACTCAGGCACAGACCGCTTCACAGCTGGGACAGTGGCCCTGCCAAATCAAGCTGGTTCCGGTCAACGCCCCTTACTTTAACGGGGCTAAGTTGTTGATCGCGGCTGATTGCAGCGCATACGCCTACGCCAGAATGCACGAGGATTTTATGCGCGGGAAGATTACGCTGATCGGCTGCCCCAAGCTGGACAGTGTGGACTACAGCGAAAAGCTGACACAAATTATTCAAAACAACGACATCCAAAGCATGACCATTGTACGAATGGAAGTGCCTTGTTGCGGCGGACTTAAACTGGCGGCTAAAAAAGCTTTGCAAGCCAGTGGAAAATTCATTCCCTGGCAGGTCATCAACATCTCTGTTGATGGTAGGATTGACTTTGAATGACGGACATGTGTAAATGACAGCGTTTTTCCATTCCTACAAATATAATGCTTCTTTTGCCAATTACAGCCTTGCATCATTATACGCTGTGAAGGATATCTTCCTCGGTGTGTATCGTATGGAAGATGACAGCTGACATTGTATCCAAACGATCGAAAGACACATATACTAATACTGACACTATAGCAAGAGGTATCGTTATGCGAAATTGCAATCTGGGTGAGCATCCCAAGATCCGTGACTACGGCTCTGAACCGTTTGTTTTTAATATCAGACACGCAACCAATATAAATCATAACTTCCGCACGACACTTTGGACGGGGCAGGATATGCAGTTGACTTTGATGTGCATACCCGCATGTGGTGACATCGGTGTAGAAATACACCCCGACGTAGACCAATTCATTCGAGTGGAGAGTGGCAAAGCCAAAGTTTATATGGGTAGTTGCCGAAATCATTTGCAAGAACAGGCGTGCGTGGACGAAAATTTTGCAATTCTTATCCCCGCAGGTACGTGGCACAATATCGTCAATATAGGAGTTTGTCCGTTAAAACTCTATTCGCTCTACGCTCCGCCTCAGCATCCTTATGGTACGGTGCATCGCACGAAAGAAGATGCTGAACGCGAAGAACATTGATGCCATATGCATTCATTAGAATTGACGAGTACAGTAACAACGCTTAACATTAAGGAGAACACGCTAAAATTCATAACAAAATTAAAAACCATATGTTTTGCTGACAGGATCCTGAAAGAACGGAATCTCTGGCGGATAAAAGGTAAATACAAAGAATACAATGCCGCTAATACAAAGTATTACAAAGGCATATTCCGAAGGAATTCTGCACGTTTTGTTTCCCAGGAACATTTTGGTTTCTACTAAATACACCAATCCTGCCACTCCAAAAAAGATAACAATATTAAACCAATCCAGGGACTCTCCTATGATACCTGTGTAGGTGTAATATAGTGTGGGGATTAGTGCCATACCTGTTAATATACCTTTCAGTTTTATGCACCAAAATCGGGCGTATTCCTTCCCCCAAAAACTGTATTCAAAGAGAGCATATACAAGCATGGGAAAAAACAATAGTTTTATGTGTTCCCATATCGATTCATTCACCGGGGAGACAAGTGCCGCTACGATGCTTTCATTTGTCAAATCAAAAAGAAAATGAAAAGCCGTTCCTATAATAGCAGTAAAAGCAAAGCCTGCAATCTGCCAGTTGATGATTTTTTTCATATACCAGTACCTCATATATATTTTCTACAAACTAGTATATGTCTTTTACGCCAAAAACTTTCTACCAAAAAAATGAATTCCTTTTTATCAAAAGACACCTAAATGGTGTCTTTTGGTGCGAATTTTATTGTCACAGATGGGGTTTCTTTCTTTTGCCTCTTTCCGATAGCTATAAATTTTTGTTTATGTGTATGATAGCGATACTCCAACATCGCTCTTTCTTACTGCATATATTCTAAAACTTCTTCTTTATCCGGCATTACACGTAAAGCGCCTTTCCGTGTGGTTATAATGGAGGCACCAGCGTTGGCAAATACCAGCATCTCATGCAAATCTTTTTCTGTTAAGTTCTCTAGACCCTTTTCAAGTATGGTTCCCAAAACACAGCCCATAAAGGTATCGCCAGCCCCTGTTGTTTCAATAGTATTAGGATTCAAAAAAGCTTTTACTTCTATCATATGTCCTTTATAGTAAGCTCTGCTTCCATCTTTCCCCATAGAAACAAAGATTAAAGGAATCTGGTATCGTTCACAAATCCAACGTACACCCTCTGTATAATTCTTTTTTCCTGTCAGCCATATAATCTCATTATCAGAGATTTTAAGAATATCACAGTTTTTCAGCCCCCACAGCACCTGCCCTCTTGCTTCATCCATGTTTTTCCAAAGCGGTGGACGCAAATTTGGATCAAAAGAAATTATACAATCAGACTTTCGTGCAATCTGTACCGCTTTTTTTGTAGCTGCCCTCACTCCTTCATGTGTCATAGACAGCGTGCCAAAATGAAACATACGTGAATTAGCAATGAGATTTTCCGGCACTTCATCTTCTGTAAGCATCATATCTGCCCCCGGATTCCGATAAAAAGAAAAATCTCTGTCTCCATCTTCTAAGGTATGTACAATAGCTAATGTAGTATGAATCTTTTCATCCACAAGAAGGAAGCCATTCTCTATTCCTACTTCTTCAATAGCTACTTTTAGTTGCCTTCCAAATATGTCATTTCCTACTTTTCCAACAAAAGCGGTTTTATAACCAAGTTTAGAGAGCATGGCAAGAACATTACAAGGAGCCCCTCCTGGATTTGCCTCAAATAAAGGGTTTCCTTGTTTACTAAAACCATTTTCCGTAAAATCAATCAACAGTTCTCCCATAGCTGTTACATCATATTTTTTCATACGCATTATTCCTGCAAATCGTATTTTATAACATTCATTTTTACCTTGCCTTCTGTTAAAAAGGTAATGCCCTCTGCTGCTGGATCTGTATAAAGAGTTGCGGATAATACTTGCTCGCCATGATTGACAAATACTTCCACACTATACTGATCCAAAATAACCCTCATTTCCAATTTTCCATTATAACTATTTACCTGGCACTTTCTCTCATGCACTGTATCTTTGCTTGCACCGGAAAACTTTCTATCAATCTCCAAAAGAGATTCTTGGGGCCAGAAGCATACAGATGTATAGTGTTCCTCATTTTGAGCAAACTGAAGCATAAATTTTTTATAAGAATCTTCCCCTGCACTAAGTTCTAATTCAAGGTCAATTTTTCTTCCTTTTATTCCTTCCAGCTTCATAGTTCCTTCAACAGTAACATCATGGTACACAACTTTCTCTTCTCGCAGCTCTTCCAATTCTCTAATCGGCCATTGATATAATCTTCCATTTTTAACAGAAATTTCCCTAGGAAGACTCATTTGCCCAAACCACTTTTTCTCTGGAGAATAAAACCCAACCGTATCCCAATTCTGCATCCAGCCAATCATAATCCTTCTTCCATCTGGCGCTATAACAGTCTGAGGAGCATAGAAATCAATTCCATAATCAATAGCATGGTTACTTTCTTCTTTAAAGGTATTTGTACTTTTATCTAAATCCCCAACGAAACAAACTGTACCGTTACCATTGTGATATTCTAATCCTTTTCCCTGCATATACTGAGGACTCACAAGCAAAATATATTTTCCATCCAGTTCAAAAAAAATCCGGACATTCCCACATTTTTCCAAACCGATTTCTGTTTTCAGCCAACACACTTACAAATTCCCACTTGAACCCATCCAGACTGGAATAAAGCAAAATCTGACCACTTCCATCTGCAGGACGGTTTCCTACTACACAGGCAAAACTTCCATCTTCTTTTTTCCAAACTTTTGGGTCTCTGAAATCCACTTTGCTGCTGCCTTCAGGTATATGCTTTTCATCCAGTACGGGATTATTTTCATACTTTTCATAATTCGTACCATCTCCTACAGCAATACACTGAGTTTGAATTTCACAGTCCGTTCCGTCCTCCTGTGCTTTACGGGCTACCCCCGTATAAATCAAAAGTTGACGCCCATCCGGCAGCGCAATAGCACTGCCGGAAAAACATCCTTCCTTATCATAATTCTCATCAGGAGCCAAAGCAGCCGGAACATATTCCCAATGAAGTAAATCATCGCTTACTGCATGTCCCCAATGCATAGAATTCCATCTAGTATCATATGGATAATACTGATAAAACATATGATACTTCCCTTTGTAATAAGAGAATCCATTTGGATCATTCATCCACCCTGTACGCGGTGAAAAATGAAATGCCGGTCTTTCCTCTTTTTTTATTACTTTTTCAGCTATTTCTTCATATTTTCTTGCCTTACACAACATCTGACTTGTCATAAAACTCTCCTTAACCCTATCCTTGCCACAAGCAATTACTTTGCAAGATAATCATCGAGGTATTTCTGTTTAATCTCAAGATATTTTTCCAGTCCTAAATCATTCAGTTTCTGAATGTATTCATCCCACTGGTCTTCCACTCCACCATTTAAAATCCAGTCTGCCTTTTTCTGTTCTGCATATTGTTTGATATCTGTTTCATATCTTGCCACAGCTTCTGCATCTTCCTGACTCATAAATACATTTGGATATACCATATCATATTTCATATCTGAAACATAACTTTTCACTGCTTCCATTCGTTCCTGTGCGTCAGAAGGACAAGTTGTATATACATCATAGTAACTATCTAACACTGCAAGTGGTCCTCCAACCATCTGCTGCACACGAACATCATACGGAGATTCATCTACAATTTCCAAATGCTTCAGTGTTCCTTCTTCTGTCATCTCGAAAACATTGGATTTTCCCTCTTCACCGTAAGTACCCCAGTTATTCTGTACAGATTGAACAGGGTCATACATTAAGTCAATCCACTTAGCTGCCAATTCTTGATTTACACATGCACTGGTAATAACACAACGTCCTGTTTGAAAACCTCCATCTGCACTTCCACTCTGGCGAACTGCATTTACAATACCATCTGGACCTTCTAATGCGGGAAGCGGAATATAATCATCCGGATTCGATGCAATGCTTAAAATATCCCATCCAAAGAACAAACCATATCTTCCATTTTTGCCTTTTGCTGTGTAAGTAGCATAATCCTGTGTATATGCCTCTGGATCAATGAGATTTTCTTCCTGTAATTCGTGTAACCATGCAATTCCTTTTTTATATCCTTCGTCAGTTACAGAATAAAGCACTTCGTTCTTTTCATTCACCATAATATGATCTGCATTATCCCCATAACCAAATGCTCCCAGAATAAATCCAAGATCTTCATTTCCACCATTGATTCTACAGGACATAGGAATTACTCCTTGTACGTTTCCCGGATTCTTATCTCTAAACGCAATCAGTACCTTTTTCAAATCTTCAGTGGTTTTGGGAACTTCTAATCCTAATTCATCCAGCCATGTTTTATTAATATACGGCATACCACCAATCGCCTGAATTGCTTCTTTTCCTACTCCCAGCTGCTCAATCCATGGGAAAGAATAAATATGTCCATCTGGCGCTGTAATCAATTTAGTATATTCAGGATTTTCATCCAAAATTTTTTTCAGATTCGGCATATAATCCTCAATCATATTCTCCACAGGAACAATCACACCCTGTTTGGCATATTTCAAAAGATCTACGTTTCCCATATCTGCGTTAAATACAATGTCTGGAAGTGAATCTTTTTTTGCCAAAGCCAGGTTTCGTTTATCAACAAACTGGTCTTCCACATAACATGTCCAATCAATATCCACATTTGTTTTTTCCTTAATTCTTTGGAAAATCAACTTTTCTTCTGGATTCTGAGTAGAGATAGCTGCTGCTTTTGTCATCACTTTTAAAGAAGCTGATTCTTCCAATGGAAATGACACATCAGTCAAGATTTTCTGTTTTTCTTCTCCCTTTTTACCGCATCCTGCTAAAGAAACCAGAGAAACACCTACTAATGCTATACAAATTAATTTTTGAATTTTTTTATTCTTCATTTTCAATCTTTTCCTCCACACATTTTTAACCTTTTACAGAGCCAACCATAACACCTTTATCAAAATATTTCTGAAAAAATGGATACATAAGCAATAATGGCAAACTTGACACTACAATAGTGGCATATTTTAATTGCTCTGCTATTTTTGACATTTCAGCCGCACTTTGAATATCTGCTACCATACCAGGATCTGGTGTGTTCTGAATCAAAATTGAGCGTAATACGAGCTGCAATGGTTGTAAAGATGCATCCTCCAGATATATCATTGCATCAAAATAACTATTCCACATTCCAACAAACTGCCATAAGAAAATAACAGCAATAATAGGTTTACATACCGGAAGCAATATTTTAAAGAAATGAATGACCTCTGAAGCACCGTCTACTGCTGAAGCCTCTCTTAGCTCTGTTGGCAATGACTGATAATAAGTCCGCACCAGAATGATATTCCACACATTTACTGCTCCTGGCAAAATCAATGCCCAAATTGTATCAATCATCCCCAAATTACTAATCAGCAAATAAGTCGGCATTAATCCTCCACCAAAAAACATGGTAATTAAATATACTGTATTAATAAATTTTCTTCCTACCAGTTCCTTTTTAGACAGCGGGTATGCTGCGAGCAATGTAATAAAAACAGAAAATGTCGCAAAAATCAAAGAGTAAATCAAAGAATTTAAAAATCCTCTCCAAATCATTTGATTATCAAACACTCTCTGATATCCACTTAAAGACCATTTAGAAAAATCAAAGGTAATTCCCTGGCTGTTTAAAACATTAGGATCCATAAAGGAGGCAATCACTACAAAAACCAATGGAATGATAATCAGTAAGACAAATAAACCTAATAACAGATATCCGCTGCCCAGCAAAATTTTATCTTTCATTGACAGCTTTGAAAACTTTCTATTCACTTACCACACCTCCTCCTATAATCCTTCGCCTTCGTTAAACTTTTTGACAATAGCATTCACTAAAACAAGCAAAATTACATTTATGACAGAATTAAACAATCCTACTGCTGTTGAAAAGCTATAATCTCCCATCTGTAAACCTAATTTATATACATATGTTGGAAGAATTTCAGATGCCGGAAGATTCATGGAGGTCTGTAATGCAAACGCTTTTTCAAAACCAAGGCTCATAATGTTTCCTGCCTGTAAGATAAACTGGATTACAATAATTGGTTTAATGGCCGGAATATCTACATTCATAACCTGCTGAAAAATATTTGCCCCATCCATAATTGCCGCTTCTGTTAATTCTGTACTCGCATTTGCTAATGCTGCAGTGTACATAATGGAAGCCCAGCCTGCACCCTGCCAGATTCCTGACGCAATATAAATAGTCCTGAAAGCCTCAGGCATTGTCATGAAATTAATAGATGTCCCTAACAGCTTATTTACTGGTCCTACAGGTGATAAGAAAATAAAAATCATACCACATAATACGATAACAGAAATAAAATTAGGCGCATACAGAATAAGCTGTATTTTCTTCTGAATCGCTTTTTTTCTAATACGGTTCAGTAATAATGCCAGTATAATCGGTACCGGGAATCCCCACAACAGCCCGTACACACTAACCTTTAACGTATTCACCAGATAGTTCATAAAATCCGGCGAAGAAAGGAATCTTTGAAAATGTTCAAGTCCAACCCATGCACTACCAAAAATCCCCTGCATGGGATTATAATCTTCAAAAGCAATCAAGATTCCACCCATAGGAATATACTTAAAAATAATCGTCAGCAAAAATGCGGGTAATGTGAATATCACATATAATTGCCAGTTCTGTCTTATGTATTTCCATTTACAATTACGCTTGGCCCGGCTTACTTTCTTTTGCATAGTATAAACATCTCCTCCTTTTACATTTGCACACTAAATTGTTTCTTTTGAATAATTTTTGTGCATAATCACTACTTGTTTTGGAATTCCAATTCATTTTGTAGTTGTATATTAACACATAGTCTTTCATGTGTCAATATATTTTGCACCTTTTATTTATGTATTTGCACATTTATTATATGTGCATTTGCACCTATATTTATATTTCAAAACATATCTTACACTTTGATTTATTTTTAAAGTTTACATTTGACACTTTTATTATTTTGGTTTATTATTCAAATATCACTATAAAGGAGACTATATATGAAAAAAAGAATTACCATTCAAGATATAGCAGACGCATTAGGATTATCCCGCAACACAATTTCAAAGGCTTTAAATGGTACTGGATGTGTTGCTTCAGATACAAAAGATTTAATATTCCAAAAAGCTACCGAATTAGGATATAAACAGTTCAGCCTGTTACAGGATGCAGAATATGAATGTGATAAAACAATTACAAACCGCGAGATTGCTTTATTCACAAAATCTGTTCCCGGTTCCCAGTATCTAAGCTCTACATTACTGGATTCTTTCCAAAAAAAAATCAGCGCTCTGGGTTACCGGCTAACTATTTATGTACTCCGTGACACCATAATTTCTTCCTGTTCTCTCCCTGAAAATTTTAATGCAGATTCCACAGATGCCATTTTAATTCTGGAGTTATTTGATGAAACATACACTAATTTCTTATGCAATCTTGAAACGCCAACTTTATTTGTAGATTCCTTTGCGAATCCCCAAAATAAAACCATCGCTTCTGATATCCTATATATGGAAAACAAAAGCAGCACTTACCATTTAATTACACACCTTTTAAACACAGGATGCAAAAAAATAGGTTATGTTGGGGATTATTTACATTGCCAGTCCTTTTTTGAAAGATGGTACGGATACAAAGAAGCAATGCACACAAATTCTTGCAGTAATTACAAAGACTTTTGCATTCTTGAGAATGACTCTTCGCCATATAATAATCCTTCCTGGCTGGCCTCTAAAATCCAGTCCCTAAAGGAATTGCCCGATGCATTCTTCTGTGCTAATGATTTCCTTGCAATATGTACAATAAAAGCGCTAAAATCATTGAATTACAAGCTACCAGATGATATAAAAGTTGCCGGCTTTGATGATTCTCCCGAATCACAAATTGTTGAACCTCAATTAACAACCATATCTATAAAAGGAAAGGATATGGGCTATATCGCAACAAATCTATTATTAAACAGAATCAAATATCCTGATTCCCCTTTTACTGTTACTTATACACACACAGATATTATTTTACCGCGCTTCCACAAAAACTATACCTTAAACACGAAAATGCCTCTTGTCTAAAATCATTTAAACCAACAAAAAACATCAAAAGGATTTCTTGCCTACTCTTCCTTCGTGTATGGACAAGAAATCCTCTTTTATGCCATGTATTTTCTTTCCTCTTGTACTTTCTTGCATAAAAAAATCCCAATCATTAAAAGAACAGGGAATATCATAGCCATAAAAATTCCCACCTTTAAATTCTCTCCCGCCAGACTGGCAACACCTCCTACCAAAGCAGGACCTCCGGAGCACCCCAAATCACCTCCTAATGCCAGCAGAGCAAACATGGCAGTTCCTCCTCTTGGCAAAGCCCTGGCCGCCTTACTGAATGTACCGGGCCACATAATTCCAACAGACAGTCCGCAGACCGCGCAGGAAAGCAGGCTAACTACCGGAACAGGACTAAGCGAAATCCCCATATAGGAAGCAACGCAAAGCACACAGCTTATTCTCATAAAATGATCCAGAGAAATCCGCTCTCCGTATTTCCCGTAAAATACTCTGGACACCCCCATAAGAACTGCAAAAGCCATAGGTCCCGCCAAATCTCCCGCAGTTTTGGAAATCCCCAGCCCTTTCTCCGCAAAGGTAGACGCCCACTGGCTTACCGCCTGTTCACTGGCACCTGCACAAATCATCATAAGCAGCAATATCCAAAAAATCTTCATTCCAAATAATTCTTTAAGATGCAGCCCGGTTTCTCCCTCTTTTATTAAGGAAACCATAGGAACTCTGGTAAACACAAAAGCATTTGCCAGCGGAAGCAATGCCCATATTACTGCCAGAACCTTCCAGTTTTCGATTCCGAAAAAACAAAAAAACAGGGTGGACAGCAATACCACACCTACATGTCCCCAACAATAAAAAGAATGGAGCATGCTCATGGCTTTTTCTTTATTATCAGAAGGACATGCTTCTACCACTGGGCTTACCAGCACCTCCAAAAGACCGCCTCCAATGGCATACACCATTACGCCAATCAAAATACCTGCAAAGGCTGAAGGCAAAATTTCCGGTAATATTGGCAGCAGAAGAAGTCCTGATGCAGAAAACACATGCGCCATTACCATGGATATCCGATACCCGATTTTGTCTACAAAACCTACTGCAAACAAATCTACCAAAAGCTGTACTCCGAAATTAAAAGTCACCAGAATTGTAATCTGGGAAAGAGGAATCTGATAGCTTTGCTGAAAGGTTAAAAATAACAAAGGAACAAAGTTATTTACAATGGCCTGTACAATGTACGCAAGAAAGCAGGCAGTAATGGTTCTATCGTATCTATTCTTCATGCTTCTCTCTCTTTCTTATTTTATTCCATTGAATTATACCCTAATTTATATGTAAAAGAAAAGACTTTTGTATGTGAAAAGTATTTGACAAAATCGAAATAATATCATAAAATTATAGTGTTTGAGATTCCATACGCGGATATGGCGGAATTGGCAGACGCGCCAGATTTAGGTTCTGGTGTCCACGACGTGCAGGTTCAAGTCCTGTTATCCGCAGACTGAAACGGCAGAAAGCGCATAGGGAAAGCGTTTTCTGCCGTTCTTTTTACAGCAATATGGATTTTATTTATCGAATTGCACCTCCTGATAATATATTCCACAGCATCGCATACATACACATATACAGTAGAGATATCCCGTTCTCCAATGGCATATTCTCCCTCAGTTCCCACAAAGCTTCCCGGTGAAAGGGGATTTCCTTCTGCATCAAACACAACTGCCGCATACCTTGATTCCGGGTCGTTTATATTAAGAGAAATCTCAAAAGGTGTTTTTGTCACAGAGCGCATTTCCATTCCGCCGCAGTGGAATCCTCGCGAAGCGTTTTTGCTTTATAGGAAACGAACTTTCCTATAAAGAACAAAAAAATAGCCCAAATTCTTATATTCTAAGAATTTGAACTTCTTTCTTTAGTGAAGCATCGGGGATTCGAACCCCGGACAACTTGATTAAAAGTCAAGTGCTCTACCGACTGAGCTAATGCTCCATATATAATATTAAACTGGGCTAGCTGGATTCGAACCAGCGAGTGCAGGAGTCAAAGTCCTGTGCCTTACCGCTTGGCGATAGCCCAAGACCGCCTTACGGCTAAAGGTGGATAAAGGGATTCGAACCCTTGGCCTCCAGAGCCACAATCTGGCGCGCTAACCAACTGCGCTATACCCACCATATGCATTTGTATGCAAACGTGCTTGGAGGGATTCGAACCCCCGACCCACGGCTTAGAAGGCCGTTGCTCTATCCAGCTGAGCTACAAACACATCTCATGAAGAAGCTTCATGAAAGCGGGTGATGGGAATCGAACCCACATATCCAGCTTGGAAGGCTGGTGTTCTACCACTGAACTACACCCGCATAATCAAGTGTTTCTTATTTGAAACAGTCGGGGTGACAGGATTCGAACCTGCGACCTCCTGGTCCCAAACCAGGCGCTCTAGCCAAGCTGAGCCACACCCCGAAGTGTGTTGTTTCTTGTCTTCCGAACTCTCTTGCCCGGCGACGAAATATAATATACCATGACCTTCCAGAAAAGTCAACACCTTTTTTAAAATTTTTTCAACTTTTTTTTACAGGTTTATTGAAGCGTAAAACTCCACCTGCATATAGAAATTACTCCCGCAAAAACGTTTGATAAATTGCAGACTGATTTTTCGCCTGCCGGGAAATCTTTATATTCTCAAATGTCTTTATAAAATTTCCCGGTAAGCGCCTTTCTTCTGCAATGATGCAACTCCCTCCGACAGGCCTACAGATAATGAATGGTATAGTGTGCTTTTCCCTGTCTGTCGATTTCCATAATAAGAAAACTGGGTTTGCGTCCCAACTGTCTTGGATAAGACAGACTTCCTGGATTCAGCACCGTCAGATTTTCCTCGATTTCAAGATCCGGACGGTGGGTATGTCCATACATTACAATATCAATTTTTCGAAGCAAAGCCTCTTCCTTCAAACGGTCTGTGCCCACAGAAACACCATAATAATGCCCATGGGTAATCAAAATATGGTATTCTCCAATCCAGAATTCCTCTTCTCTTGGCAAATCCGAGAAAAAGTCATTATTTCCTGCCACCATATGTACCGGACAGCCTGCAATAACTTCTATGTAATCCTCCTGCCCTTCCACATCTCCCAGATGAATCAGGTGATCAAAAGGCCCATCTGTTTCCAGAACCCTTTCCAGATTGCTGGAATGCCCATGGGTATCGCTGACAATTAATATTTTCATATTGTTTTATCCTTCTTTTCCTAATACACTTTTCAGCATCAAAGCAAATGCTCTTTCTCCAGAAGTTCTTTCATCTTACGCAGGGCATTTCCTCTGTGGCTGAGGCTGTTTTTCTCTTCCGGCGGAAGTTCTGCGGTACTTACCCCTCTGTCCGGCAGATAAAAAATGGGGTCGTATCCAAAGCCATTCTCGCCCCGCTCTTCATATCCAATCATGCCTTCCACAGTTCCTCTTACCACCAGCTCTTTTCCGTTTGGGAAAACAGCCGCAATGGCACACACAAAACGGGCTGTTCGCTGTTCGTCCGGTACCCCCTCCAACCTGTCGATTAAATTCTGATTTTTTATACGGTAAGAGGTATCCTCTCCCATATAACGCGCAGAATAAATTCCTGGCTCTCCATTTAAGTAATCAATTTCCAGACCGGAATCATCAGCAAGAACCATTTCCCCTGCCAGACGACAAACCTCTCTTGCCTTAATCAGCGCATTCTCCTCAAAGCTTGTTCCGTCCTCCTCAATGTCTGCAGAAATCCCTGCCTGCTTCATAGAAAGAATTTCCAGGGGTAAATCTCCCAGAATTTCTCTGATTTCTTTCATTTTGTTTTCATTTCCGGTTGCAAAAATCATTCTTTTCATTGGTCGCTTCTCTCCTTTCCTTCCGGTCTGTCCTTCTTCCTGGGCGGTTTTGGGCCTAAAAACTGATAATAATAGGTTTTCATCATACCATTGTAGATTTTACGGTTTTTATCTGCCTTTCTTCCTATATAGCGCTCTGCATCTGCATAGGCTGTAATCAGATACATAGACCAGGAATCCAGTCCCGCAAAGCTCTTTCCAATGGTTTCATAAAGCGCAGGAAGATTTTCTCTCTCTTCGATACGCTCTCCGTAAGGCGGATTTGTCACCACAAATCCGTATTTTTTAGAATGTCTTAAATCCTTTACATCTCTTTGCTGAAAATGAATCAAATGTTCTACACCGGCTCTTTTGGCATTTTCCCTTGCTGCTTTTACAATTTCTCCGTCCAAATCATAGCCCTGGATATCGGTTTCAATATTAGGATTCATCAAATCCCTTGCCTCATCATGAACATTGTACCAGTATTTTCTGGAAATCAGATTTTTCCAGTCCTCAGAAAGAAAACTTCTGTTCATTCCCGGAGCAATATTTGCCGCCATCATAGCGGCTTCAATAGGAAAGGTTCCGCTACCGCAGAATGGATCGATCAAAATGCGCTCCTTATTCCAGGGCGTAAGCTTTAAAAGAGCTGCTGCCAGGGTTTCTGTAATAGGTGCCTTACTGGTAAGCTGACGATATCCTCTTTTATGCAGAGACAATCCTGTGGTATCGATACCGATGGTTGCTACATCTTTCATAAAGGCCACACGAACGGGGTAGGAAGGACCGTCCTCCTCAAACCATTCCACATGGTACACAGATTTCAGCCGTTCCACCATGGCTTTTTTCATAATAGACTGAATATCCGAGGGACTGAACAGCTTACTCTTTACAGAATTTGCTTTTGCTACCCAGAATTTCCCATTCAGAGGGATAAACTCTTCCCATGGAAGGGCTTTTGTTTTGTCAAACAATTCCTCAAATGTAGTAGCTTTTATCTTTGCAACTTTTAAAAGAATTCTCTCTGTGGTGCGAAGAAACACATTGGCTCTTACAATGGCGTCTGCGTCACCCCAGAACGTAACCTTTCCGTCCTCTACTTCGCTGATTTCATACCCCAAATCCTGAATTTCCCTCTTTAAAACCGCTTCCAATCCAAAATGACAGGGTGCAATTAATTCAAACGTTTTCATTAAAGTTTTAACTCCTTCACAATCTCTCCGTCAAATCCGCGGATACTGAACAGACCGTCCTCCAAAATTGCATATGTAGGAATATTTCCTTCCTTTGGTATGGACACAGAGCCTGGATTTAAAATGGTATACTCTTCTTTTTTCTCTGCTCGCAGCACATGAGTATGCCCATGGACAAAAATATCCCCTTTCTTCATTGGCGGAAGATGTTCTTCATTATATACATGTCCATGGCTGGCATAAATAGTTCTTTCCCCGTCCATGAGAATACAATAATCTGCCATAATCGGGAACTGCAACACCATCTGGTCTACCTCTGCATCACAATTTCCTCTCACAACATACAACTCTTCCTTTACCTCATTTAACATGGCAATGACCTGCTTTGGTGCATACTCCTTCGGCAAATCATTTCTTGGACCATGATAGAGCAAATCTCCCAGCAAAATCAAACGGTCTGCTTTTTCCTCTCTATATGCGTCCAGCATTTTCTTACAATAATACTGAGAGCCGTGAATATCTGATGCAAACATATATTTCATATTTTTGTTCTCCTTTATACCGGGGCCGCATAACACAGCCCCTCTGTTTATTTTTTTATTCTACTATGCCCTGTGGAAAAATACAAGTTGGAACCTTGATAACATCGAATCCCTCCCACTACGGATTTCACCCGGAATCCCATCTTCATCAGGGATCTGGCTGCAAACAGGCTGGCGCTGCCCCGCTCGCAGTATAAAACCAGCAGCTTTGTCCTTGGAAGCTTCCGGCATATCTCCAGCTCTTCATAGGGAATGTTTACTGCTGTACAGAAATGACTTTCCTCATAAGCCTCCCTGTCCCGCAAATCTATAATCAACACATCATCTCTGTCCTTATAGGCATCTAATTCCTGTGCTGCAATGGTATCTATACTCAACATAGCTCTGTTTCCTTTTAGCTTTTACTATATCATATGTAGTTTTTGCTATACGCTCTCCTGAAGGCTGCAGTGAGGCGCATCAGCGACATACTTCCATTCTGTCGCAAAAAGCCGCCCCATAACGCATCTTTTGGGCGCTGTGGGACGGCTGATTACAAAAGGGGTGTACTCTGTTTTATTTATTTCTGTTCATGTTGTCTGCTGCATTTTTATCAGATGCCTTGTCAGATGTATGACAGTTCTGGCTTCCGTTATTCTGTGCATAGGAATTTTTTGTGTTGGAAGCACCTGCTTTGTTTTTATTTGTGCTATTTGTGTTGTTTGCATTTTTAGCCATTGTTGTTTCCTCCTGATTTCACTTTTTTGGTTACAGTCTTAGTATCCCTGTAATCTTCCAAAATATACGGAGAATCCTTCACAATTATATTTCCTATTTTTTAACAAATTTATAAGAAAAAAATAATATTATTGCATTTTTTTTCCTTTTATATTATAATATGGATTGTAAAAAGAATTTACCCTTCAAAAATTTTTTTTACATTATAACCCCTTATTTAATTATTTATACTCCCCTCGAAACACCCGGCAGCTCCCCTGTCGGGTGTTTCTCTTTCTTTTTTGTTTTCCCCTATCGCTTCTTAAGATAAGAAATCACCAGAAAAACAGCCCCTGCTGCCAGCGCTACAGGCAGAAGAAATATCACCAGGCGCACAATAAAGAACAAAACCGCAAAGGTAATGGCAATTCCAACGCAGAGGTATAAAATCCTCTTTGCAGTATCCGGGACTTTTGTATGCTCCCCCTCACAGGCTTCTGTCCGGCTTTCTTCATAATAATCCTGTTGCTGTGTGTTTCCGGAAGAAACTGTTGTATCCAGAATGGTTCTGGCAATTAATCTGGGATCTCCCAGCACATCAAGAATTTCCATTTCCGTCTTTCCCTCCCGGATTTCTTCTTCTATATAGGTTCTGTAATACTCCACATGCTGCTCTGTTTCCTGAGGCGTCAGGCGGCTCTGCAGAGTTTCTCTGAGTATTCTTAAAAATTCCTGTCTGTTCATAAATTTATCCTCTTATCCTGTTATACCTTTACATTTCCCTTTATATAGAATCATCTTATCATAGTTTCTCCCAAAAACAATGAACTTTTCTAAAAAGTTTTCTAAAATTCCTCTGCCAGTTTTTGGAAGCCAGGCATTGCATTTACAATGGTTTCATAGGATACGCAGTATGCAATCCGTACATACCCGGGACAGGCAAAGGAAGACCCGGGAACCAGTAGTATATGATATTTTTTCGCTGCCTCACAGAAAATCTTTTCATCTTCTACCGGAGATTTCACAAACAGATAAAAGGCACCCTGTGGTTTAATACAGGAAAATCCCAGTTCCCTTAAGCCATTATAAAGGGTTTCCCTGTTTCTGTTATAATAAGGCACATCTGCCCTTGCGTCCAGACATCTTGCCACTGCCTTCTGCATAAGCGATGGTGCATTGACATATCCCAGAATTCTGGTGGCAACATTCGCTGCTGCCTGAATCTCGCTGCCGTCTGCCGCCTCGTCCGGAATCACCAGATAACCAATACGTTCTCCCGGAAGAGAAAGAGATTTGCTGAAGGAATATGCCACAATCGTATTTCTGTAATATTTTGTCAGATACGGCACTTCTACCCCATCGTATGCCAGCTCCCGGTAGGGTTCATCAGAAATCAGATAAATATCACTCTGAAACCGGCTCTGCTTCTTCTCCAGAATGTCCGCCATTTTCTGAATGATTTCCTCTGAATACACCACGCCTGTGGGATTGTTTGGCGAGTTGACAATCACAGCTTTTGTTTTCTCCGTAATCTTTTCCTCCAGCTCTGTAAGATTGGGCTGGAAGGTATCTGTATTCGGACTGACAACCACTACCTTGCCGTCATAATTTGCCACATAGGAATTGTATTCCCCAAAATACGGGGCAATGACCATGACTTCGTCCCCGGGATTTAAGAGGGTCTTAAGTATTACGTTCAACCCCCCTGCCGCTCCCACTGTCATAACAATATTCTTCTGGTCAAAAGCAGTTCCAAACCGCTGATTTAAGGACTGTGCCACAGCCTCTCTGACATCTTCGTATCCACTGTTGCTCATGTAGCCATGAAGCATAAGGGAATCTTCTTCCTCCAGTTCCTTTAAAATTGCTTCCTTTACCTCAGCAGGCGCCGGAACATTGGGATTTCCAAGGCTGAAATCATAGACGTTTTCCGCGCCGTACTTTTCTGCCATTTTCTTTCCTTCCTCAAACATGGCACGAATGGCTGAGCTGTTATTTACAAGTTTTTTCATTTTCTCTGCTATCATAATAAATATCTCCCTTCCCTTATGCAAAGGACAGCTTATACAGACTGCTGTAAATACCGTTCTTTTTCATAAGCTCCTCATGGGTTCCTTCTTCTGCAATACCGTCCTCGGTCAGCACCAGAATTCTCTGTGCCTTGCGAATGGTGGAAAGTCTGTGGGCAATGACAAAGGTAGTTCTGTCTTTTGCCAGATTTTCCAGGGATTGCTGCACAATTTTTTCACTTTCATTATCCAGGGCAGAAGTTGCCTCATCAAAAATCAGAATCGGCGGATTTTTCAGAAAAACTCTGGCAATGGACAAACGTTGCTTCTGCCCTCCGGAAAGCTTCACGCCTCTTTGACCAATATCCGTATCATATCCCTGTTCCAATTCCATGATAAATTCATGGGCATTGGCTGCCTTTGCCGCCCGAATCACTTCCTCATCTGTAGCGTCCGGCTTTCCGTAACGAATATTTTCCATAACCGTGCCTGCAAACAAATATACGTCCTGCTGCACAATTCCTATCTGATTTCTCAGACTTTGCAGCTTCAGCTCTCGGATATCCTCTCCATCCAAAAGCACCCGACCTTCTGTCACATCATAGAAGCGGGGAATCAGACTGCAAAGAGTGGTTTTTCCTGCGCCGGAACTTCCTACCAGCGCCACATATTCCCCTGCTTTTACCTTTAAGTTCACATGGCTTAATACCTTTTCCTGCGTTCCTTCATAGGCAAAGGATACATTTTCAAAATCAATGGCGCCTTTTACATCAGACACCTCTTCTGCGTCCAGCGCATCCTGGATATCCGGGGCAACCGCCATAATTTCCAGGAAACGAGAATACCCGCTATATCCATTCTGGAACTGCTCGGTAAAGGTAATCAGCTTTTTCACCGGGTCTGTAAAGTTATTGATATACAAAAGCACGGTTACCAAATCCTCTACCGGCATTTCTCCTTTTGTGAGATAAAAGGCCCCTGTCAGCAGCACGGAAATGGTAATCAGAGTAGTAAATGCCCCCATACCGCTGTTGTAGGTTCCCATATATTTGTAGCTGAGTTTCTTAGAGTTTACAAACCGCTCATTTCCCTGGCGGAATTTCTTCATCTCTACTTTTTCATTGGCAAAGGATTTTACCACGCGGATACCAGAAAGACTATCCTCAATCTGGGTGTTAATGTCTGCAATTCTAGCTCTGTTTTCCCGGAATGCCCTTTTCATCTTTTTGTTAAAATAGACAGCGTAAAGAATCAAAAAGGGAATAAACAGAAATGCTGCCAAAGCCAAACGCACATTGATAAACATTAAAATTCCGAATGCGCCTACAAATTTAATAATGGAAATCACCAAATCTTCAGGGCCGTGGTGAAGCAATTCGCTGATATCGAATAAATCTGCTGTGATTCTGGACAACAAATGTCCCACTTTCTGGTTGTCGTAAAAAGCAAAGGATAATTTCTGATAATGGCTGAAAATCTCATTTCTCATATCCCGCTCAATACTGGCGCCCATAATGTGTCCGTAATAGGCAATGTAAAAGTTACAAAATGCTTCTATCAGCACCAGCACAATCATAAAAATTCCCAGCTTTACAATCATGTCGGTTGACTTATCTGACGGAAGGTAAACAACTGTGCTGGTAATATACCGCACAAGCAGCGGAATCACCAGGGTGATTCCTGCCCCGAGAATGGCAAAGAACATATCCGAAAAGAACAGTCCCTTGTAGGGCTTGTAATATCCTGCCAGACGTTTTAGTGTTTTTGTCATGGGTGTATCTCCTTTGTAAATAATATTGAATATGTATTCAGTATACGGCAGGTACGGGGCTTTGGCAATGCTGTTTGTAAATCCTCATGTTCCTTCCTGATAAATTTCCAGCATGGCTTCCTGATATGCGGCGCTGTTTTATACCGTTCCTTTAAGTTCTGTGCAATCAAAAGTCCTTCCGGGTCAAAATCCCCGGCATACCAGAAGCTATGATCTTCTTTCAGCAAATCTAAAAGAAGCAATGCGGCAAGCCTGGGCTACCCGCTGACACAGACGGCTGCACAGGCAGGCTGCTGATTGATGAGTCGTATCAAAAACCTTACCTGCTTCTGACTCCTGTCCCTCCTTTCCCACAAACCATTCTACCAGACTTTTCCATCTTCCACTTATTTTTTCATAAATCATCTGTTCCTCAACTTCCACATCAATACGCGGAATAGAAACCTCATAAGCTGTTACTCTTTCCAAGATTCTTCTCACAGCTCCTTTGTTTACATTTCCTAATTCCTGCTCAATGGCTGTCATATGAATCTGAAGGCTTTTGACAAAAGAGCGCAGATATTCCATAAGCCTGTCTTTAAACAGCAGGATTTCTCTGGTTCTCATCATTTCCTCTGCTTTTACGCTGTTTAATTCTCGCATATAGTCCTGATAATTCTGATTCAGGCGAATAAAATCATTGTTTAGGTCATTCCACCAGCTATACAGCTTCTCTTCTTCTTTTTCAGCCATTTCCTCTATTTTCCCCAGATTCAAACGGATTCGTTCCAAAAGCGTCGGCTCCAGGGAAGAGCCTTCTATAAAGAGATTTTCAAGCCGAATCACCATACGCTCAATTTCTACTGCCGTTTCGGAAAGCTGATACCGAAATTTCTTGTTTTTGAATTCTTCAATGGTGGTAACCTTTCTGGTATCCTGAATCGTCACCAAATTTCCCCAGGAAGTCAGGGCTGCCAGATCCTGCTGACACTGCTCCATGGTATATTCTTCAAAATACGGGTCTTCCTTTAATTCCTCAAAGACCTCCTCCTGATACAGCCAGTATTTCAGTTTTTCATACTTTAAATAAAAAAGCCGAATGATGGGGCGGTATCTGTCTGTGTTTTCCACATTCAGATATTTTGCCTCCAACACCGGCTTTTTCATCTTTTCCTGAACTCTCATATAGTATTATCCTCTGTAAAATATATTGGCAGACATCATAGATGTCTGATGCATTGTTTCCTGTTAAAGATAACATAAGCTGGTAAAAAAGTATAGGGGGAGTTTGGTGAAATTTAAATATGATTTTGTATTCTGTATTATATGTGATGTATCTTCTCAGAATCATGAATGAACGACAACTAGTTTTTCATTTTCTCTCTCCAGAATTGAAAAAAATTCATTAATATCCAAGCTTTTTGCCAAAGGAATAACTCTATAATCTGATTCAACCTTCACTTGACCTCCTGCTGGCATCAAATGTTTAATCTGATAATACTGTGAATCATTCATCATTTTCTTTGTTGCACCACCTGTAATAAATAATCTTACTACAGGCTTCTTTAAAAGATCCAGAAAATTGCGCTTATCACATTCATATAATACTCTCATATAATAATCTTTAAAAAATTCACACTTCTTGTACTCATTTGAATAAGGACCAATCACATCAAAATACTGCTCATCAAAAGTCTTTATGTTTTTTGAAAATATAGCAAAATCAATCCCATTACGCACACATGAAGATCTCACTTCTATTGTTTTTCCATTGTACAGTTTTAGATCTATTTGATTGTGTGAAGTATTATTTTTCGGTTTAATAATCAATTCCTTTCCATATCTCCACTTTAAGACTTCTTCACATGCATATTCTGCAATTAAACCAGATAGATTGTCTATTTCCACTATGCTTATTGATCTTACTTCTGAAGAGTTAGCCTGCCCAACATTTAAATTAGGGGCTATTTTTTGTGCATAGGAACAAACTCTTTTTAACCATCTGCTTTCTCTCTGAATATTTATTTCTAAACATACAAAATCTGTTCTGTCTACTGAGTTATGTATCCTATTATTTCTTTTACTATATTTTATAACATCTTCGCTATTCATTCCTCACTCCAACAGACTTGCTATCTTGTTTTCCCGTTTGATTTTTTTCAAAAATCTCTCAATATCATATGGGACAATATCCAAATCTTCTTTAAATTTATACCACTCTGCAATCTGTTTTGTATCTTCATGAATTATGGGTGCAACCAAAACAGAAAACGTCTTTTCCTGATTCTTCTTTTCTTCAACTAAATGTCTTCTTATCGGTATAATCTCATTATGTACCTGTTCCTGTCTGCCGCACATTAAGGTAACTTCTATCAAGCTCTGATATTCTTTATCCGAACACACGATATCTGCTTTTCCCCCTGATGCTGTATTCGTCGGCAATCCTTCATCGTCTACAGTATAATTGGGCATTACATCTAAATTTTCAAAATTCTGTACCATGGCAATGCTAGTTAAAAACTCTAATCGCACAGGTCCTGGCAATAATTTTAACATATAGTCTGTACTTGCTGTTTTATTGCATACTTTGCACAACTCTAAATATATTTCCTCTTTTGAATATTCTGCCGCAAATTTTTTTAAAGTTGCTTTCCTCAAGTCTGTTGTATCTGCCGGAACCGCACTTTTCATTTTTATTATAGCAGCATCCACTTCTCCAATATATTCAAAATATTCCTCCTTTGTTTCAAAGGCTCTATATTCCGAATATTTGTTCAAAATATAATCAATTTTATCAATTTCCCAGGCATTATAGTCTATAAAACGACCATGACCTCTTAAGGATATGATGCCAGTCGTGCGCATTTTACGAATATACTCGTCTACTGCTTCCCCACATATTTGTGAAAGTTTAAATCTATTACGCTGTTTATCAGATGCCCCCAATAGCTCCAGACAAATTTCATACATATATTCATCGCTATATGAATAACCAACCGTATTTCTAATTTCCTTTATTTTCTCATACAAAGATCGGGCATTATTATCCGGCCAACATATAAACAGGCTTAATTCTTGCCGAAAAACTCCTGCACCGTTTTCCTCTGCATCTTCCTTCAACAACCTTAATACTTGTAGCAACAGAATGAGCGGAACATTTGAATTTGCATTTTTTCTATATGGATTATTACTTTGATATTTCATCATTGAGTTAAGAAATACCATCTGTATCTTTTCTTCATTGGGCTCTTTTCCATTTATTGCATCAATCAACATATGGCCTGTTGTTGAAATTCTGATCGGTTCTCCCATAGCATATTTAACAAATCCAAATTCCATCGGCAATTTAAAGATTGTATCAAATCTGGAATCCCAGCCATATTCAAACCCAGCCTCTTTATGCCTTTGGGGACTTCTTTCAATTATAAAATCGATTTGAGCATCTGAATATTTTTCATCATCACTCTTTAAAATACAAGCCAAATCTGGAGTTCTTCTAACTATCACTGGGGTATATAACTTCTGTTTAATTGCATTATATATCACTTTCATAATTATATCATGCGTTAAGACCTGATTTTCATACGGTAACAAACAATTCAAGAATCTTACAATTCTATTGGGATTTCTCATAGTTGTCGAAAATGACAATGGTTTGCTCTCAGCTTTTCTGCTACGCATAATTTGTGACAAACACCTCCTGTGAATCGGCTTTTATCGTATTATCATTAAAACTAATATAATTACTCTTTATGTCATATGCAAAATATTTTTTCGACCACTCTAAAAATCTTTGATTTACCTTCCCTTTATGAGTAATCAAGTTTGTTATTCCAAATCTAATCCCTTTATCATTTAGAGCATCTAAATATTCGCATAACTCATCTTCTTTTTTTTCATTCCACAGTTTATTATATTCACTCATGGAAATCAAATAGGGTGGATCCAAAAACACATATGAACTCTTCCCAAACTCAATCTTTTCCAAAAAGGATATATAATCCATATTAAAAAATTCAATTTTATGTTTCCCGATGAACTCCAGGTAATTATTTAACGCTTGGTATACATTGTTATTAAAATCCACATTCCCCACAGGTAGATTAAAATCACCCTTTCTATTAAAACGAATCATATGATTAAATCCATATATCAGTAGTAGATATAATCTGAGAAAATCATCTTTTTCCGCATTAAAATCTCTTCTCATACGAATATATGCTTCTTTATTGTATTTTGAATAATAAGTTTTCACGTATTTCTTTTTCATTTCTTCTGGCACATAAATTCCACGATACGAACAAGATAAGCCATAAAAATCTATTATATCAAATAATTTTCCAAATAATTCCTCTGATTTACCAGTATAACTTCCTATTTGCTGATGCAGCTCTACAACATAGGAATCCACATCATTTAACATGTATGTATTTCCTTTGGAATTTAAAAAAGAACTGCCACCGCCCACAAATGGTTCTATATACTGTTCTATGTTCTTTGGCATTAATTCTTTGAGCTGCGGCATAAGCTTATATTTATCTCCCACATAGAAAAACGGAGACCTTATTATTTTTTTATTTTCCATCGCCTGTACCTACTTTCGTTATAAAAACAAATTCTTTATGATCACTAAATTCTGTCTTCCCAGCATTAAAACATTGATGTGACTTTTCATAAACAGTCGTCTGTCCCTTTAATGATAAAATATCTTTTATTTCTTCCAATGTAATTTTATTTTTCGAAGAACTGCTTTTTGAATTATAAGTGTTGTTATATGTAACAACGATATATTTCACATCAATATTTTTGATTAAATCAGCAAAAACCTCAGGAGCATTACTTCTGCAATAGTCACTCATATTTTCTGCTTGTGGCTTCAGCGCAACTCCTTCTAATCGAGGCTTTTTCCACTGAACAACATTTTCTAAAACATGATAAAATCTGCTATATTGTCGACTGTTATATGGAGGATCAATAAACGCAATGTCTGCTTTTATCTTTCGTACTAATTTATTTGCATCCATTCTATAAATAACAAATTTATCAGATGTTTTCTCTGCATTAATTAACTCATAAATGAATTTATCTTGAATATTATCTCTTTTTCTATATGCGTCATAATGCCCTACCGTATTTGCAATTTTATCCATTGAATACAATAAAGAGGCTAAAAGGATACAATATTCTCTATCTGTTAATCCTTCTTTTAATCTTTTAATTTCTTCTCTGATCTCGCCTATTAATTTTGCGTCATTATATGAAAAGTATTTCCCTCCAAAATTTTCCGAAAAATAATTATCCTTTAATTTACTAGGATTTATTGTTTGAAACTGTTTTTTATATTTTTCAATTACCTCTATATTGTACTCTCCGCTCCCCAAAAAAGCCTTATATATTATTTCATTCGAGAACAAAAAATCATTCATGATAACTTTCTTGTAATATTTGCTCATATGGACACTCACAATTCCTGTGCCTGCAAACACATCAAAAAAACTCTCTCCGTCACAATTATTTAATATCAATTCTTCTATCCAATCAAGTAGCTTATATTTACTTCCTGTATATCTTCTATTATTAATGTCATACATGTGCAACAGCCTCTTCCTTTACTTTTTAATTGTGCCTTCGATTGTTTTCTCTTAACTTATATGGTATATTATATTCATTTATTTAAGGAATTGCAAGCTTTTTCAGAACATTTGTTCTTCAAGGAGTCCAAAGCAGAAAAACTCCAAATTCATCTAAAGAAAATGAAAGATACCATTTCTTGATATATAATCATATTTTTGGTAAGCGCTTAATTTTTAGGTATGATAGAAAAAATCCCCGACTACTTTTCAGTAGCCGGAGCACCTTGACAATTCACATATAATTGATTTGATTCGTTTACACGATGTTCGATTTCAGCTTTGACAGTTTCGTTCCATGGAGCCAGAAGTTCTAATTCATCATCGCTCATCCTATCATTAGGCACTTTTTCCAGCAGATAAGCAAGATAGTGATAGACGTTTACTCCATTGGCTTTTGCCATTTCTACCATAGTGTACACAACAGCACTGGCCTGGGCTCCATTTGGTGTGTCACAGAACAACCAGTTTTTACGGCCTACTGTAAATGGACGGATCGCATTTTCGCTGAGATTATTAGAAAAACTGCAACGGCCATCTTCCAGATAGGTGGACAGATAGGAGCGGCGGTTCTGAATGTAGGTGACAGCTTTATCCATTCTGCTTCCACGGGCAGGGTTCTGCTGATCAAGCCACGACAAAAAGCCTTCTACTACCGGCTTTTCTTTTTCAAGACGCGCCTTTTTGATAGCATCGAAGGAAGAATACTTTGATCTGATCACATCTTCCAGATGGAAGAGCTGGTTAATGTACAGCATTCCCTGTACGGATGGCTGGGCATAATCCAAAGCTTTTCCCTTGGGAATGGCATCTGCCAGATATCTTCTGATGTGTGCCCAGCAGGCTGTGCGTTTGGCATCTGGAACTTTATTGTACCCACTATAGCCATCGCACATCAGATAACCCTTGAAGCCGTGAAGAAAATCTACAGCATTGTCTCCGGCTCGGGTTTCCGAATATTTATAGAGGATAATAGGTAGTCCTCCGTCTTCACCGCTGCGGAACAGCCACATATATGACTTTGTCTGAGCGCGGCGTTCCGGTTCATGCAGAACCTGAAGTGGCGTTTCATCTGCCATCGCGAATCCACGTTCCAGAAGTTTCCTGTGGAAGTATTCGTACATAGGAAGAAAAAACGCTTCGGAATTCCGGATCACCCAGTTTGCCATAGTAGCTCTGGTGAGCTCTACGCCATACTGTTTCCAGTCCTTTTCCTGACGGTAGTATGGGAGACCATTACAAAACTTCTGGTACATTACCCAGGCAACTGTTCCGGCAGAAGCCATTCCATAAAGCATATGGGCTCTGCCATCTTTTCCTTTTTTGATGACCGGAATATCCTGAAGTTTGCACTGCGGACACTCATAGTTCTTACTATAGTATTCATATACTTTCAGTTTTGCCGGTACAAAAACCAGCTCCCGGCGGACAAACTCTTCCCCGATTTCTTTCAGCGGGGTGCCACAGGCAGGGCAGAGTTTCTCTTCCTCAGAAAGTTCCAGATACTTTTTCTCAACAGGAACTCCCTTAAACCGTTCAGCATCTGTAGCTCTTGCTTTTCGTTTTTTTGCTGTTTTTTCCGGAAGAAGTGCTTCAAGATCCTCTGCTTTTGCAGCTTCTGGATCCTGTTCCAGTTCCGCTTCATTGAAAAAGTTTAACTAGCCTGGAATATCGATGGTTCTTTTTTCGCTGGAGGTGCCAAACAGTTTTTTACGGAGAAGGTCTATCTCTTCTTTCAGGTTATCCCGTTCCTGGGTAAGAGCCTCTTCCCGTTTATTGGCAGCATCGACAGTTGCCTGAAGTGTTTTTATCATCTTTTTGAGATCGTTTATCATGTCCTTCAGCTCACGGAGCTGGATATCTTTAGAACCGTCTGCCACTGCTTTTTCCTCCTGTTTCTGATGTTTCCATTATACCAGAAAACAGGGACTTTTCCCAGCAAAACAGCGGATTTACCAGGACTTGAAAGTGCTGAAAATACAGCGAAAAATGCGAGTTTTATGTGCATCTTTTTCATGTTGACTTAATCGCTTTTGGCTGCTCAATATCAAGGCCGGACATCAGCCAGTCGAACTCCCGCCATGTAAGATTCCGGACTTCAGATTTATTCCTGGGCCACCGGTAAGATCCCTGGGCGGTCAGCCTTTTATAGATCATAACGATCCCGTCAGGTTCTTTTAAAATGGCTTTGATACGGTCGCATCTACGGCCGCAGAAAAGAAAAAGTGCATGGTCAATATCCATCGAAAACTGTTCCTGGATAATCGCACACAATCCATCAATGGACTTGCGCATATCTGTTCTGCCGCAGACGATATAGATTGCATCAACACTTGAGATATCCGCTAACATAATGACTCCTTCAGCGTATCCATAAGCATCTTCAGAAGTACCGGTTTGATCTCATTACTCATTCGTATAAGCAATCCGTCTGCTTCGATTTCAATCGTATGTGAATTGTCAAGGTGCATAGGACTGTTTCCATTATCTGGAATCAGTCCTGCTG
This sequence comes from Blautia argi, assembly GCF_003287895.1. NCBI lineage: Bacteria > Bacillati > Bacillota > Clostridia > Lachnospirales > Lachnospiraceae > Blautia > Blautia argi. The sequence continues at coordinate 2,855,920 of NZ_CP030280.1, forward strand.
GAGAAGACTCCGGTTCTATAGCAATCTGGACTACATCCTGTTTATGGAACGTAAGGTCAAGAGTGCTGGCTTTTCCAACTGGATCCGGTATCTGACAGGCTTTTTTGCGGAGACGGGTAACTGCATTGTAAAAACAGCTGGGAGATATCCCGTGTTCATTACACCATGCAGCATCTGTCAGGCCGCTTTGTCTGCATTCGGTTACCAGTTCCATCCATTCATCCAAGGAACGTCCTGGAGCACGTTTATTACTCATAATGAAACCTCCAAATGTAGTAAATTTCTATCTCCTATCAAGCGGAGTGTAGTAAAAATCTATTTACTATCATTATGAGTTTAAAAACGTAGACAGTAAAGCTGCCCAAGATTTAAGCGCTTACTATTTTTGGAATTTTTTCTTCTACATAGCTTCTAACACTGAACGTTTATATACAGTAATATCAATTAGAGCCAAGATAGAACCAACAGGCATAAAGAAACCTCGGAAGCCCTTGTAAAATGGGCATCCGAGGTTTTCTGTCCGTTATTCGAACTCGCAAAGTTCTATTTGCTTTGTAGTGTATTCCCGTTGTTCCAGTTCCAAAACAGTTCATTTTTGAACTGTTTTGTATGGATTCGCTATGTTTTCATCTAATTGTATTGTCATTTTATTGTCAGTAATATGCTATAGATTAAAATCAACTAATAGTCTTAAATACTATAATATTCATAAAGCACTTCCATTCCCCTGCTAGCTGAAATTTATTTACTATTCCTTATTAATGCAATGATTACGGCAATAACTCCGACACATAGCCATATAATTCCCTTTACAGTATTTCCTGCCAAAAACCAAACTAAAGAAAAAAGCATCCATATAATTACCAAAATTATAATTCCTTTGTTACTCATATACTTCCTCCTCCATAAATTCAAATTTGTCACCTTCTACATATTGTATTTCCCAAGACAATAATTATCACAACATCAGCTAAAATAATACCCAATGCAATATACACAAAAAATGCCGGTAAAATATTTTCAAACACCCCCATAATTAATAGAAGAATTGCTATAACAGACATTCCAATTCCCATTGTTCTGCATAGCTTTTTTTCATTATATTTTGCCTTTTCTTCTTTTGAAGCTGTATTATATCCGGAAATTAACCAACTTCCATGTCCAGAAATCAAAACTATGGAAAGTACAGCAAATATTATAAATCCAACATATACTACCCAGTCTGGTCCAGTTGATAAGTCTGCCAGTTTCATTTGTATAACACCTCCCACCAAATTTCGATGTTGTTAAAGTCCACAAGTCGAAAATTCTGCATTACTCATCATCCTTAATCATATATAACAAATTATTATATTCTTGGTCCTATGTCAAGATTTAGTACAAGTTAAAATGAGGTTTTCCTCATCTTAACCTGCCAGCTGCAATTCATCTTGCTGAAGCCTACGATACAGCTCTTCATAATCGTTTGGTGACATATAATCACAGTGACTATGAATTCGTTTCGTATTGTAGAATGCTTCCAAAATGCAGTTAAAGGATTTTTGCGCCCTAAAATACATACAGAAACTAGAAAATACAAATCTCCCGAAGAAGTTCAAGTATTAAAAATACTGATTTCTACGGGAGATTCATATTTTAAGATTTAGAGCCTAAAAATCGGTATTAACCGATAGCCCCATGATTTGAGAAGTTTTTCCTTCCTAGGACGCTTCAAGATTATCTTTATACAATAAACAATCTCATGAATATAGTTTATTATTCCGTCACAACTAGATACCAGGATGTTCCACTTTCACTTAAATTTGTTTGCTGACACCACTCACCATCTGCTGAAGAATTATTTCTAACGCCTAAATACAATCCACTCAATCGATTTTTTAAAGCATATGAACCATCATCCTTTTCAATCACTTCCCACATCTGGTTCCATCCTTGATTATATTCATACTGTATAATAGATGCCCCCACCTGCGTGGACATAGAATTCACATCCAAAACAAGACCACTGTTCTTGTTCTTTATAATATAATAGTTTCCATCTACCTGCTCAAATATCCATTTTGGGCTGTTCCATCCACCATACGTATATTGTTCTATACTCGCATTGTTATCCTGGGACCCCTGACATACGTTAAATGCTTTCTGACTATTCACGTTATAAAACTCATATGAGCACTCATTTGATAAGAATGTCGTACCCGTTTTGAAAGCATTTAAAGCATCTGTAAATCTAAGTGTATTTGAAGAAACTTCTTCAGTCGCACCTAATGTGTAACCATCTGGTAAATACTGTGAATTTGCTTCTGGTTCCCAATAGAAAACGCCAATGCCTTTATTTCCAGGCACAGTATTCAAGGCATTTATTTCTTTACGAAGCAGTTCATAGGTTTTAGCTGCATCAGTTTCCACCTCGCCAGTTTCACAAATCATTACTTCTTTCTCGTATTTTGTTGCCATATTGTATAGATTTACTGCAACATTTTCAATCTCATCTCCACCTGTCCAATACGGGTAGTAGGAAAGTCCTACTACATCGGTTTTTCCTCCGCATTTTGTAATAAAATTACTAAAAAACCATTCAAAATGTAAAATACCACTTCCATGTGTCAAATGTGTAACTACTTTTGAATTCGGGCTTACAGCCTTCACTGCATCATATCCACTATTTAAAAATGCCGTAAGTTGCTCGAAATCACCCGTTTGATTACTTCCATAGGGATATAGAACACCATAGCTCACTTCGTTGCCAACCTGCACCCATTCAGGAGTTATTCCATTTTCTCCCAAAAAATTCATTATATAGTATGTATAATCATATACATATTTTTCAATTTCTTTTGCTGAAGCCCCCGACCATTGTTCAGGTATATCCTGGCATAAAGGATCTGCAAAATGGTCACTATAATGAAATACAAGCATGATTTTCATACCTAGATTTTTGGCTCTTTGCGCAGTATATAACAACCCTTGAGTATCACAATATCCCAAAAGACATGTTGTTCCATCAGGTTTTGTCCAAACAAAATCTGTCTCCGGATTTACAAAAACCCTTAATCGAACCGCATTAATGCCTTTATTCTTTAACACAGACAACGCATCATCGACATTTCCGTCCTCATTCAAATATTGTATCCCCTGATTTTCCATTTGACTTAACCACCCAATATCCGCACCGTATACAATATCATTATCTTGCTGATTTGATGCATGAGTTGTTACCGGCAAAACCATTACTGCTAAAAGCGCACTCATTACTAATGAAACTATTTTCTTATATAGCTTTTTCATGCCGCTAGCTCACTTCTATTTTTCTTACTACATCTTCGCATCCATTTGCTGAAATTGTTACTGTAATGATTCCAGATTCATGTCCGGCTCTTACACATGCCATCGCATCTCCATCAAATGTATTACAACATCTGTCAAAATAATCTTCTTCATTAGACGGATTACTACTTCCAAGACCTTGTAATTTACCTGCACCATCAACAGATACCGTAATCTGTTTTATTTCTTGCTGGTTCGTTTTTCCACTTTCATCACAAAGCGTAATGTTCAGATAACACAGATCTTGTCCATTGGCAGTAAGCACTTTTTTATCCATTTTCACATCAAGAGTTGTTGATTTCTTAGCTGTTTCCAATGAATATCGTCCCCGTTCCATTCCATTCACATAGTCAATTGCCATCAATGTTCCTGCTTGATACGGCACGGTAAATTCAGCCATATATTGGTTTTCTTTTCCAGCTTTTTTTCTCCCCAGACTCTCATCGTTCAGAAAGAGTTCTACTTCTTCTGCGTCAGAATAGACATCGACACTTGCAGAAGTACCTTCGTATCCAGTCCACGTCCAGCTGGAAATATTATCTTTAAACATCCACGGAGTTTTCGATGGAGTCTGTCCATTACGATCAACTCGTTCAACCGCAATATATGGTTCATGCCTTAATCCATATACAACTTCACGATAATAACTGATTGGTCTTCGTACCCCTGTAATTGTGATATCCCCAATATATGCCAGACGATCCGGATAGACACTGCCAAAATTCTTTGTTCCATCGTAATAAAAAATACCACAGCCTGCTTCTCCGAGATAATCATATCCTGTCCAGGTAAAATCTCCTATAATATGAGAATAATCCTCTACCAATGTCCACAATCTGAATATATCTGCTGGAAATGTTTCCGTTCCCACTACCGCTTTATTCGGATGTAGCTGTGCCTCTAACACATGGCGTCCTGTCATGTAATTTAATCCTACAATATCTGTCGCATCACTTACTCCTGCAATAGCTTCTGATAATTTAGGATGTGCTGCAAATGCGTCTCCTGCCTCACCAGACATGAACTCCATGATTCCATTGAGTGCATTGCTTCCCATGGATTGCCCTTGATTGTCACCGCTATTCCCTTCATCTTTTCGTTTAATCAATGGAGCCACATCTCTCATAATTTCAAATAGTCTGGCTCCTGCCGCATTTAACCCATTCACGCCACAAGTCGTAAATCGTGTATCATCTAGTTCATGTAGTTTCTTACAAAGCATCCGGCTGATTTCAACTCCACGCGTTGTTCCGAGCTCGGATATTTCATTTCCGATGGAATAGATTGCTACACACGGATGGTTATAGTCCTTGTTTACCATTCTGGTCGTAACTTTTTCCCATTCATCTAAGAAATGTAAGGCAAAATCATGGCTGTTTTTATGAACCGTCCACATATCAAACAGTTCATCCATAACGATAATCCCCATTTCATCACAGATATCCAGCATTGCCTTGCTGATTGGATGATGAGAACTTCTAATACTGTTAAATCCTGCTTCTTTGATAATACGAATCTTTCTTCGTTCCGCATCATATATCGTTGCTGCACCAATAATTCCATTATCATGATGCAAACAAGTTCCCCGCAGATTCAATGACTTTCCATTTAGGCAGAACCCGTGTTTTCCATCTACATAAATGGTTCTGATTCCAAAATGTTCCTTCTGTTTATCAAGAATTTCTCCATTCTTCAAAAGAGTAACTTCTATTTGATAGAGATTTGGATATTCTGTATCCCATAAGTGTGGATGTTCAATCTCCACATTCCATGTGAACTGTTTTAGTCCACATTCCTCATCTGTGATTTCTTTCTTACAACTACAAATTACTGCTCCTTCATAATAAATATCCACTTGAGCTTCATCTGCTCTGGAATCTTCGGAGATGTTTTCTATCTGAACAGCTAATTCCAACCTTGCCATTTTTTCATCTGCAGATATCGTTGTAATTTTCACACCTTCCGGCGGAATATAAGTGGATCCTCCAAGATATAGATTGACATCTCGATAAATTCCACTTCCAGAATACCATCTGGAGTTTTCTTCTGCTGAGTTATCTGCAATGACTTTAATCTGGTTCATCTGTCCGTAATTCAAATATGGTTTCAAATCCACAAAGAATCCTGAGTATCCATACAGGTTTGTAGCCGCCAATGCCCCATTCACATATACCATTGCTGTTTCATATATCCCCTCAAATTCCAGAATAGCAGCTCTGTTTTCCCATTCTTCTGGCACATCAATGTCTTTAAAGTATGTATAAATTCCACCTGGATAAAATCCTGTCTGGCTTCCATTCTTTGTCTCTTTGGTACGTTTCTCATAAATCATTGCATCATGCGGTAAGGTCACAACCTCCGGTGCCTTTCCAGACATCTCCATGATTTTCAATGAGGAAACCACCCCTTTACAGAATTTCCAATTATCTAGTAACTTTATTTTTTCCATAACACACTGCTCCTATACATTCTGATGTTCTTCATCCCATTTCTGATTTGCTTTTTCTACATCAAGTCTGGAAAGTAAATATGTAATCAGCACACCGATGAGAACCGGAATGATCAGATATATCCATAAAATCATATTTGTCGCTCCTGCTGTCTGAACAGCGGCATCATTTACAAATCCGCCCACTGCTAATAACCAGCCCACTGCAGCTGTACCGATTCCACCACCGATTTTAACACCGAGAGAAGAACAAGAGTACATCGTTCCTTCCATGCGAATTCCAGTTGTTCTTGTTGTGTAAGCACTGGCCTCTGCAATAAACGCATTCAATGAGCCACTGAGGAATCCTGCAAATACGCCTTTTACGAAAAGAATAATGAGAAAAAGTGTGATATTTTTCGTTACTGCAGCATAAATCAGTGGAATGCCAAGTACACAACTGATGCCATATGCCCATGTATTTACCTTCTGCATATTACCGACTTTTTTAATAATGAACGGTGCAATAATTAATGCAAAGATTACCGGAAACATTTTCATCATATTTAGTAATCCATAAATTCCTTCATTTCCAAGATAATATGTTGCAAAGAAAACACCTGATCCTGTAACAAGATTGCTCATAATATAATACACAATGTAAATAGCAACAATCATCAGATAATATTTATTTTTCAAAAGGACTTTAATTGTATCCAGAAAACTTAATTTATCTTCAGCTGATTTTCCGTCCTCTTTCACAGTTACTTCCTCATCCGGAAGTTCTTTCACAGCAAGAACACTGATGGTATTTACAACAAGTGCAATTATTGCAAATACAATAGCAACCATTCTCCATCCATTTGCACCACCACCAAAAGCACTTACTGCAGAAGTTACTGCAAATCCTAATACAATATTTGTTACAACTGCAAACATGAAACGGAATGAACCAAGTTGAACTCTTTCATTTGGGTTTTTTGTAATCAATGCAGTCAATGATGAATATGCAATACCATTCGCTGTATAAAAAATTGCATTTAAACAGGTATAAAATACGAAGAAATATGCATACTGTGCAGTTCTTCCCATTCCTGCCGGAACTGAGAAAAGCAGTGCCAAACAACCTGATACACCAATTTGTGCATATAACATCCACGGTCTGGCTTTTCCCATTTTAGAATGTGTTCGGTCAATTATATTCCCAAAGAACACATCTGTAACTCCGTCCACACACTTGGATACCAACATCAATGTACCAATCACAGCACTATTCATTCCCATTACACTTGTAAGATACAACAACAAAAAGCTGGAAACTAATCCATAACTACAGTTTGATGCAAGATCACCAGATCCATAAGCTAACTTTTGATAAAACTTTAAATATTTTTTTTGCGAAGCATTCTCTCCCATTGTAACTTCCTCCTTAAATGTTATGCCCATTTTGCCGGCTCATGAGCTCTCTATATGATATGTTTCAATCATATCGTAATTATTATTCGTCAACAATATCATTTATTGGTGGAATATGATATACTTTGTAACATATCTGGGAATCGAGGTGCTTATATGCCGAAAATATCATTTAATAAAGATTATAAAAATGCATTAACTATCTATGGAAGAGAAAGTCATTTTAATCAATATTATCATTTAGAAACACCATTTAGTTTCGTATTAGAGACCTATTATAAGGATGAAGTAAATGAATATATCAGTTTGACTAATTTTACCCCGACTGACATTAAACACACAATTGTTCCAAACATCAGCACAATCTTCACAAGTCAAAATCGAGTGTTACATCAACATGATTTCTATGAATTCATGTATGTTTTAGACGGGACTGTAACAAACTCTATTGAAAATACTATCCGTATCTATCCCAAAGGTTCAGGATGTATCGTTAACCGAAATTTGAGACATGCCGAAAGATTTGATGGAAACTTCCGTGTATTTTTTCTCAATCTATCCAAGGAATATATCACTAAGATGATAAAAGAGACGCACAATCTCTATTTTGCAGAAGAACAGGAGATACTGGACAGTCCAATCTTAAAATTCTTGCAAGAAAGTGAAAATAATGATGTTCTGTCTAACAAGCAATTCCTTGATATATTTCCGGTACAAGGAAATGATTTTGCACATCGCTGTATGTATAAAAACGGAGAAAGCATCTCAAAAACTATGCTTTCTCCTACCTTTGGGAGTTCCCATCTGATTGACGGATATATTTGCAATATTTTAGGACTTATATGTGATACAACAGCTTTTCACACAACTCATGTGAAATTAGATTACAACAACGACTTTTTAATTTTTTCCAGAGCAACCCATATGATAGAAGATTCCAACGGATTGATTTCACGTAGTGAACTAGAAACAAAATTGCATTATAGCGGAGATTATATCAATCGGATTATCAAAAAATACAGCAATTTAAACTTATCTAGTTATTGTATGAACTATCGCTTAACGAAGGCCATTGATCTGCTCAAAGAAACGGATCTCTCGATTTCTGAGATTGCATTTCAGCTTGGCTTTAAAAACCGTACCCATTTTTATAAACAGTTCAAAAATCACTATGGAATGATGCCAAGTTCGTTTCGTAATCAAAAATAAATCTTATATCGTTTTATTATTGAAAATCACACTACTCTATGGGACGTATGGCTGCCCCGGTTATGGCTTGCCGGATAAACTCGGCTTCCACCGTATATCCGATCAGGGCAGGCTTGGTTTCATACCTTTGCAAACTGCTCATCCAGATCTTTCTCATCTGCATTGCATTTCAAAAATGTACGAAATTCCGATTTACCTATTTCTTTATATTTCTATCTATAAATGAGCAAATATTGAAATTTGCACAAAACTACCCTACCAGTTTCAAAACAGCTTCAAGTGACGCGCCATTTTTTATGAACTGGTGCAGATTACCGATTCGCTCTGTTTTGACTTGATCTTGAAAATACCGGTATCCTTCCTCGAAGGTATTGTATTTCCCAGAATGCATACAGCACATGTAATGAACCAATGACATGATCAGCCAATACCGCTCGATTCCCTGCCGTGAGCGGATCTGACATTTGTCCAGCGCAAGTTTGTTTTTGCTCTGACGGAAAAATAATTCGATTGGCCACCGTTCTGTATATGTGTCAAGGATTTCCTGTGTGGATATTCCGGCATTTGTGGATATAAATACCCTCAGCGATTTCGGATTTCCAAAAGCTTCCCGGGGATAGCTGATAATAACCACCGCGTTTGGAATATCATTGAGTTCTCCTTCGTAGCGATACACATAGAATTCACGGCCGCCAACGGTCACAAGGCTGACAGCACGGTCTGTTTTTCTCAAATGAAGGGCAAACTCACTGACTTTCTGGCGGATTCCGCATGGATAGATGACCCGGTTGGTCTTCAGCGCTCCAATCGTATAAAATCCTTTCCGGATAAAACTCTCCATTACCTTTACGGAGGTATACCAGCTGTCGCATAGGAAATAGGAAATCACCGGTGCCACAGGAAGTTCATCCGCAATCTCCTGGACAATCTGTATCTTTGACTTTGATTTGTCATACAGGATGTCGGCATAATTCAGTATGAGCCCATTACAGGAAAGCATGACAGAAACAATCTGATGCCCATAATCCTGACAGCCCTTTAAATGGGATTGATGAAAGTACGCCGCTTCAATTGGATGCCCGGCCTGTAACGAAGGCCTGGTATGCGAAGCAATCGTATCATCCACAATACAGAAAACAGGCTGTCCTGAGCGTTGCGCTTCCAGATAAATAACCTGTATGACGGCATTTTTCAAAGTATCCTGGAGAGCGGAATCATTCCACTTGCCGTGGTTCAGGAAATAGGCGGTTGTGGTTCTATGCTGGTTACTTACTTCGGCGAAATCTACAGTTTTCCCCCTGTAACCACGGAGGAAAACGGAAACAATGATAGTCATCAGATGGTTTAGGTACACATCGGATAAAAATAAGCCGAGTTTTAAGGTTTTAAAGTAATTGTAAATACTGTTAGAATGATGTATACTGTTTGCAACGGGCACCCCCTTGGTGTTTGAGTATGTTGTTTGTTGGTACTTCAATTATACATCATTCAACAGCGGGTGTCTTTATTTTGTGCAATATTTGGTATTTACTCATTTATAGTTTCTATTATAACAGTTCTCTATATCCGCTACAATGAAAGCATAGTTAGCTAGAACAAACTATTCATTTATCCATCTACAACAACTCACATCATTGCTACATGACATATCACTCTTCCGGGCGGGAAAGAAATCCACATCACATAGGCAATCAATATATTATATTCTAAGTACCGTGAGTTATATTATTGCAAACCTCCATTTCACCACTCAATTTTGACTCGGATACCGATACTCATCATCAAAATCATCATGGTATTTCTCATTTTTTCGTAGGACAAAAGTCAGCGAAACCCTTGTATTTACTGGGTTCTTTCTAACTTAGCATTATAATAACTCATTCCCCTCTATCTACCATCTCTGTCTATACGTTTCTTCTTGATGTTTTGTTTTGCATTTGCCTGTTCCAAATGCTTTGCAACTTCTATTGCTTCCTTGACCTTATTTTTTCCCAAAACAGCTACAACCCGATCCATATCATATGACACATTTAACAAAGCTACATTCTCTTTCTTTATAACAGATACTTCTTCTCGCAACCGATCTACACGATTTTCAAGATCCAGGTTTCGATCTGATAGCTTTTGATTTTTGCTTTTCAGTTCTAAATATTTGCTATACAATGCCTGTATCATGTTCGCAACTTTTTTCACCAAAGGAAATATTCTCTTCCTGTAAGATTTTGCAGACTCTAAAGTTCCGGCTTCTGGCAGCCATTCTTCCGGATAATATCCATACTCACGTGCATGTGAGTCAACAAGTCCAGCTTTTGAATTTAGTGCAGAAAATCGTTTTTCTAACACTTCTGTCTTTTTAATTACTGCATCTCTCTCTTTTTCTACCTGTTCTTTTTCCTTTTGGATCTCATCCACACATTCGCTGATATCATGCAAATCATGTTCCAATAAATTCTTATGTTCCGTTAATTCTTCTACTTCCTGTTCTCGAACCTTTTTCTTGTAATCCAACACAGAAAGATGTGGTTCATGAGTTCCTTTCTGCTCCCATTCTATCTCATTTTCCCTCATGACCATGGCTAATTTTTCCTTTTCTGATTGTACCCATTGATTTAGCTCCGTCTCACTTCTGGAACCACCTTTAAATCCTAATGACGATAAGGCTTGTTTTAAAGATACTCTTGTATCAAGTCCTCGCTTACTTCCTGTAACATAGGGAATAAAATCAATATGTAGATGTGGCGTTGCTTCGTCTAAATGCAGATGAGCAGCAAATACTCGCAACGTAGGATTCCGTTCCTGAAATCCTTTCATGTATTCATCTAATATCTTTGCAGCAAGTTGTCCTTCCATCGTTTCTGATCCCATATTGTCTTTATCACCGATCTGAAGGATAACCTCATGAAATAATTTTTCTTGTTTCCCGGAACGTATCTTTTCGTAGTAATCATCGATCTTACGATCTTTCCGAGTCTGCTTATCGTTGTAACGCTTCAAGGCATCATCAAACAATTCATGATATACATCTTTGATATCTTCATTACAATATTCAACGTTCCAATGGGTTCTGTTCGGATCCGTATTCTTTGCATGAAATTTTCTACTGTTATGGTTCAGGGAGCCTTTCCCTGTCATAAAACTAATTGTCCTCTTCAATAAATCTCCTTTCCTTCATTTTAAAACGCCAGATATGGCGATCATGTTTTGTTACTTTTGTCAAAAGTAACGCAAAAGCACTTTCGACAGCCTAACGTCCATCAAAAGTATCCTTGCGCCCTGCCGGGAGCTTTCAAATCAGCCAGTACTGTATCGGCTACACCACACAGCAATTCTCCTTGTTTGATATTCACAGGTGCGTGCCACGCTCCTGTTCTATATTCCCCAAACAAACATCACCATCGATAACTAGCTGACACTCCACGCTTATCTAAATATTCCTGTCGTGCTTTCTCCTGCTCTTCCTCAGAAGGAGCCGTCTTATACTTCGTATAGAGTTCATGTCTGACTAATGCATCCAATTTTTCTTCCAAGCCATTTCGAATATCTTCTTCATACTGATCATCTGAACCCAGATGATAAAAGATCAATTTTCGAAACAGTTCATAATCAATCTGTACTTTTTTCATCACTTCACTCCTTTTTAATCAAGGTGGCAAGATTCCCTATTCTTTAAGATATGGTAATCTTGCCATCTTCCTTTACTCTTCTTGTAACATCCAGAACCATTTATTCCCTATCTTCACAGAATCAATCTGTAATTCCTTCTTCGCATTCCAAAGTGTTTTTCTTTTTAATTCCTCGTTCTTCTGCTTCTTCCGCTATTTTTGCCTGTTCCATTGATCCATTTGCTAAGATCTCTTTTAAAAATTCTTTCGCACTTCGGATCTTTTGCCCTCGCCCATCACCAGACAATAAGTCCTCTGCACTGATGTCATATTTTCCAATCCAATGAAATCCTTTTTCTTTGTCTAATCGAAAGGCGATAGCATCTCCTTCCGGAGCAAGAGAACTCTTTACATGACAGATCACTCGGATTTCCGGTTCATCTTTCACTCTTCCAACAATCAACACGCTTCTTGCTGCCGCTTGAAAGTCAATAGAACCCAATCCACGATAGGATGATTTTCCATTACTATTCTTATTCATATGACCGATCAGAATAATGGCACATTGATATTTCTCTGCTAATACAGAGATTCTTTTCATCAATGGACGAATCTCATTTGCCCTATGCATATCAACACCAGCCCCTAGAAAGCCTTGAATTGGATCTAATACTACAAGTCTTGCTTTCGTCTGTATGATTGCTTCTTCCAACCTTGCATCTACCATTGTTAATGGCTGATCCTGGTCATCAATTACCAAAACTCTGGAACAATCTGCCCCTGCCGCTAACAATCTCGGTTTGATCGTATCGCCCAATCCATCTTCAGCTGTTTGATAAATCACATTGATTGGCTCTACACCTGTCTCTTCGGATTTTCCTTCGCTTGTTTCACTTAATATTGCTTCTCCTTTTGTTAACTTTGCAATGATCTGCAACACTACCGTAGTCTTCCCCTCTCCAGGATCTCCCTGAATAATGGTGACCTTCCCATATGGTATGAAGGGATAAAAGAGCCATTCGATTTCTTCCACTTCAACCTGATCCATGTGGATCAATTTCAGGCATGGTTCTGCCTTTTTTACTTCTCTATAATTATCTTCCATTTCCACCTCCTGCCCAACCGGGCAAGTCCCTGGCAAACAGAATTTAACAATTGTTGCAACAACAATTTTGTGATATACTCAAGTTGTTAGGATGGTATATCAGTTATTCTGATAATCAGGGAACTTGCTCAGATTATTTCTGGGCTTTTTCTTTTTTCCTTCTTTCATAGTTTCTTTCTTCTGCAAATGCATTTAATATCTCCAACATTGTTCGAATAGGTGTAAACAACTCTTCATCGGCATCCTCTAATGTAGTTAACCTTTTTAGTTCCTCTTCAATCCCTCGAAGCTGTTTTCTAAACTGTACTAACATCAACGGATTTCCTACTGCTGTGACTTTTTGATGTAAAACACTTTCAATGATATATTCTTGTCTCGTCTGGTATCCACAAATCTTTACTCTTAAATCTAGCTCTTTATTTTCTTCCGGAGACATTCGAAACGCTATGGTCACATTACGCCACCGATTCTTGTTATCCCTATTTTTTTCACTCATCCAGATATTCCTCTCTTTCCTGATTTAGATTTTCCGCCATTTCTGTTTGGATTGTCGGGAATAAATGCGCATATCGATATGTGATTTCCACACTTTCATGCCCTACCCTTTCTCCAATTGCCACCGCAGAATATCCCATATTAATCAACAATGACACGTGAGAATGTCGTAAATCATGGATTCGTATTCTCTTCACTCCTGACAACTTCACACCACGATCCATTTCATGATGAAGATAGCTTTTTGAAATTTGGAATATCCTGTCATTTTCATTTAAACCATACAGCATTCCTATATACGCTTCTAATTCTTCGCTTAAAAATTCCGGCATGGTGATCATACGATTACTCTTCACAGTCTTAGGATCCGTAATAATATCCTTCCCCTCTAATCTTTGATAAGACTTATTGATCCGGATAGTACAAGCCTGAAAATCGAAATCTGCCGGTGTCAGTGCTAACAACTCTCCCATACGCACTCCACACCAATATAAGATTTCAAATGCATAAAAGGAGATTGGCTTATCCGCCACCGCTTCAATGAACTTCATATACTCTTCTTTTGTCCAGAAAAGCATCTCTTTTGTTCTTTCTTTTCCCATAGATCCTGCCTTGCGTGCAGCATTGCTTTTCAAATCATAGAAATTAACTGCATGATTCAAAATTGCACTCAGCTGATTATGGATGGTCTTTAGATAGACCTTTGAATAGCCTTCTCCTTGTTTATTTCGATAGTTCATCATGGTGTTCTGCCACTGTCGAATATCGGAAGGTTTTATTTCCTGCAACTTCTTTTTCGAAAAATATGGGAGAATCTTTTTTTCTACAATATGCTTTTTCGTCAGCCAGGTATTATATTTGATTCTGGATTTGATATCATTCAGATAAAGATCTACGAAATCTTCAAAATACATATCCAGACTCAAATTCTCCTTTAATTTAAACGCTCTTTCCCATTCCTGGGCATCACATTTGCGTTTAAATCCTCTTTTCGTCTTCTGCTTTCTTACGCCGGTCCAGTCCTTATAATAGGTTCTTACCTCATAAGTATTTGATTTTGGGTTTTTGATTACTGTCAAAACATCACCTCCTGCTATTTCATTTCGTTCATACCGTAAACTCGTTCTTCAAAATATTTACGGCTGATTTTTCCTTTGACAACAACGAAACCTTTTTGCTCCAATTCAGCATTTAACTGACGGATCAAACGATACGCATAGGAATCAGATACTTCTAATTCTTTCGCTACTTCTTTTGCTGATATAAATAATTTACTAGCCATCTATATCCCTCCTTTCTTTTTTCAGTTCATTATCGAACGGTGTATATGCATCATAACATTTCACTTCCGTACTGTCAATAGAATAATTTCAAAAATGAACGGTTTATTTTTATATTTCATTTTTGAACTGTTTATGCTATACTTTTAAGTAACAATCAGCAAAGGAGTGTTTTCTTATGACAGTAGGTGAGAAAATAAGAAAATTCCGGATCGATCAAGGATATACACAGAAAGAATTGGCAATCATGTCCGGATTGAGCGAATCGGCAATTAGAAATTATGAACTTGGGAATCGTTTTCCATCATCAGAACAATTGGAAAAAATAGCAAACTCATTAAAGATCAGTCCATACGCCATGTCTGATCCAAACTTTGATACTTATGTTAGTGTCATGCACGCATTATTTGCTTTAGAGGATCAATATGGTCTGCACGCCTACCGGGATGAATCCGGCGTACCGCAGCTCATGTTTAAAGACAAAGGACATGATTCTTTAAATATGCTGGATCATATTGGAGCATGGGCTGATATGTACCAGAAATTCAGAAATGAAGATATTACAGAAAAAGAATATTTAGACTGGAAGAGTCAATTCCCAGCTAAATAAGAAGAAATTATTTACAATCATATTAAAAAAGTATTGTCATTTGATTGTCAACGGACATAGGAAGAGCCAAGAAAGCCCGTAAAATAGGCATTTCTTGGCTCTAATATATTATTCAAACTCTACAAAGACTAACGCTTTTTGTTTAGGAATTATTCTCTGTAATGTTTCTCGTTCTTTTGATTATTTGATATATCCATATTATCCTGCCTATACGAGCTAATGTTATCATTTTGTTATCGGCATTGATAACACCTACTCGATACTGTGGATAATAACTATATGTAGCCATGTCAAATATAAGCTATTTTGCTTAGAGATTCAACACAAAACTGAAATTTTACTTTTCCTTATATTCATCTGGTATTGCTATTTGAAATGTTTCACACAACAGCATCACATCATGCACATCATTTTTATCGTGTTCATATCCCAAATGAAGCATTACCTGACTCAATGGTTCAATACAAGAAACAGTTATATCTCCAACTTTTCCAATACCGGAAAAAGTTTTTGATGGAAATATATCTCCCTCATAAACAATTCCGTCATCTGTAAATTCAAAACAATGTAAATCAATGATTCTTTGTTTATCATCTTTCCAGACAGTATGACCATCCGTTGTATAATCAGTATTTACTTCCTCAAATCCATGCTGCTTAATCACATAAATATAATCATGATAATGTTTCAGTTCAACAAACAAATCAATATCATTGTGTATTCTTGATTCTCTTTTAAGAAGTGCATCAACACCCCATCCGCCATCTAAATATACTTTAATTTCGTTTTGCAAAGCATATTTTATAATTTCACATGCATCTTCTGTACGTACCATAATCTATCCTCCAAATTCAAATCTTTGTATGCTTTCCAACTCACTAAAAGCCTGAAATTTGTCAGTCTTTCATCCTTTTTGTTATCAATCACCAATTAGCTGTAATCCATTAGGATTTAGCTGATATATTTTATCGCACACCTCTTCAATATACTTTCTATCGTGAGAAATGCTAATGACAGCCCCCGGAAATTCTCGGAGCATTTTTCTTATTACCGGACCGGACAATGGTGAAAAATTTCTTGTCGGTTCATCCAGAATAAGAACATTTGCACCACTTAAGCTCATCCTCAAGAGAAGCACTTTCGCCTTTTGTCCGCCTGATAACTCCCGAATCGGATGCTCCATTTCATCTGGTGTGTATTTAAGTGAACCAAGGTATGTTCTAATTCTTGTACGCTCTTCTTTATCTCCTGTTTTATCAAGGTAATCAACCGGTGTAACATCCAAATCCAGCAGGTCTTCATAAGTTTGAGGCATATATTCTGCTTTAATGTCATTCCGATTTAGGAGTTCTTCCGCTATCTTTTTTAGAAGAGTCGTTTTTCCTGCCCCGTTGGCTCCTATCATACAGATTTTTTCTGAACCTTTTATTTTTAAATGAATTCCTTCTGCTAAAATTCTTTTGCCATCCGGAGTCACAAGCTTTGAAAGTTCATATTCTATGACCGTTTTTCCTGCGGGAATGTGTGAGTTTTCATCCCCTAATTTGACAAAGATTGCTTCTTCCTGTTCCGGCATCTGAGTCATATTTTCATCTTCTTTTTCAAATCTTCGTTCCATTGCCTTAACCGTATGCATTTTGTCCTTTAAGTTTTTGGCAACAGACGGTGCTTGTCTGGTACAACTTCTTAATGCACCTTGTACACTCTGCATAACTCTTTGATATTTTTCATCGCGAATCTTTTTCTCCCTACGGTCACTCAGTGCCCGCTGTTTTTGGATTTCAAATTTATGAAGCCGTTCTTCCACATAGCGTCTATAGGGAAGCTTTGCCACGGTATATCTCGCCTTTGTTTTTCGTATAATCTGCTCGATATGTATCACCATGTTGGCAGTACGCTCTATCAGCGTTTCATCGTGTGAAATAAAAAGCACAATGTGCTTCCAGTCATTTATGATTTTTTCCAGTAATGTAAGCGTCGCAATGTCGATGTCATTGGAAGGTTCGTCCAACAACAGCACAGAAACATCGCGAATGAAAAGCCTCATAAGTTGTGTCTTGACTTTTTCGCCTCCTGAAAGACTACCCATTGTCTGGTTACTGTAGAAAAAATCATTTTTCATTCCAAATTTTCCCGCAATAACAGACAATTCTTTAGGCGTTTTCTCCCAGAATATTTCCTCTTCAGAAAAATATTCGTATATTGTTTTTTCCTTATCTTCATCGAGCATCTCCTGCGGAAGATAACCAAGACGTTCGTGTCCCATTATCCTTTCCCCATCTGCTTCTATATAGTTTTCTACAAGCGACGGATTGTATATCCACTTCATTAATGTCGATTTCCCATTTCCCTCTTCTCCAATAATAACTGCCTTATCTCCATCATTTAGCACAAGGTTGAAATCATTAAGAATTATTCTCAGGTCTTTTTTATGTGTTAAATTTAATTTTTT
The DNA here is from genome assembly GCF_003287895.1 of Blautia argi. NCBI lineage: Bacteria > Bacillati > Bacillota > Clostridia > Lachnospirales > Lachnospiraceae > Blautia > Blautia argi. The sequence goes on from NZ_CP030280.1 coordinate 2,873,844, forward strand.
TATCTGCAACATTAAAGTTTCTCCTTTTCGAAGTCTGAGCCAATTATTATTTTGAACACACAAAAACGAGTCTTTTTTGCATACGCAAAAATAGACTCGCTAAATAGACCCTTATTTCTTTTCCAAAAGGAAAACAAAGGAAATGCCTCTTGCGATAATCCAACTTAAGCGTACACAAAACAAACCTATTCTCTACAGGCTCAATAACTATATGTGTCTTACTTAAATCAAATTATCTATTAATCATTTCCTCACCTTACACAAAATGTGCCTTTCTTTCTTCTAATGGCAATACTATCATACTGTATTTTTTTTGTCAATACATTTCACCTTATGGAAGTGCAAATTAAAATTTTCACTTCCTAATTATACATCCAACCATTACGAAATTCAATCTTTCACAACCTCTTTACAACCACAACCACAGCACTCCAGCAAACGCAGGAGCACCATACCGTAAAACGCTTATGTGTAAATCAACTCCGTTCCTACAACTTCCCTCACACAAGCCTGAATATTATTCATTCTTCCAATCCATTCGTAGGGATTATCTTTCTTTAATTGTTCCGTCACATCTTGTCTGTCGGCATATTCCTTTACCAGTCGAAGAAACATATCCTCTGCTTGCTTATCGACTTCTGCAAGATAACTATGCAGCTTTCCGCTTGTCAGCAGGTTCATATATAACACTTTATAGTGTTCCTTTAAATGCCTTGCATGTCGTTTCCCCCATAAACCAATCGGCTCTATTTCTTCTTCGGCTGGTACTGTGATGTTCGGCAATAAATAATCACCCACCTGTCTATAAGTTCCGCCCATTTCTTCAAAAATTGTCTTTGTCATTTTCCTTTTCCTCCTGTGATTTTTGTCTATCGTGATCGTGTATTATCACGCTTGCGACCTTTAACTGTTCTTGCCTGCTCCAACAAATCATCTATCTGTTTGCGACCAAAAACCTTACGGAGCAGGCTGTAATCTTTATTTTCTGCTTTTAGGATTTTGTTTTCTTCGGTCAATCTTTCATTGACTTTCTCCAAACGCTGATTGGTGCGGTATAACTGTGCATTCGCTGTATTCAGCCTATGATAGTTGTCCCACCCCTCAAAGCAGCGGGCAAGCACCGTTTTGACAAGTTGCTTCAATTTCCTTACAACCGGCTCTGCCATTTTGGTTTTATATGCCTTTGCAGTCATAAATTTCTCTGGTTCTGGCAACTGATATTTCGGTGCAGTATCAAGCTCTATTTCAAGATTTGACAGCTCGTCTTTTGCCTTATCATAGTTCAATACTCGTTCCGACAACACATCAAATTCAATCTGTTTCTGCTCGATTTTCGCACCTAATGCCGCCACTTCTTTTTCTCTTTCCTGCTTTTTATAATCCAAAACAGAAAGATGTTTTTCGTGTGTGCCTAAATGTTCCCACTCAATCCCATAACGTTCCATCACCGCCGCAAGCTGTTCTTTTTCGGACTGTATCCATTGCGACCACTCCGTATCGCCACGACTGCCGCCCTTAAAACCTTGCGTTGCAAGAGCCTGCTTTAGTGACACTCTTGTATCAAGTCCACGCTTGCTGCCTGTGGTAAAAGGTACAAAATCTATGTGCAGATGTGGTGTAGCTTCATCCATATGCAGATGAGCCGAGAACACCCGAAGCTGTGGATTTCGCTCCTGAAAACCCTGATAGTATTCATCTAAAATCTGCTTTGCCAGTTCTCCGTTTTCCGTATCGGCGTTCATATTTCCCTTACCGCCCACCTGTAAAATGATTTCGTGGAACGGTTTTTCCTGCTTGGAACTTCGGATTTTTTCATAATAATCTTTTATCTTTCGGTCTGACCTTATCTGCTTGGCATTGTATCTTTCCAATGCTTCATCAAACAATTCGTGATAAACTGTCTTTATATTTTCATTGCAGTAGTCGATATTGAGATGAGTACGAGTTCCGTCTACATTTTCTGCTCGGAACTTTCGGCTATTGTGATTGACCGAGCCTTTACCGACCATTGCACTTATCGTTCTCTGCATTTTTTCATCTCCCATCTGTAAATTTCAACATTCTCAGGTTTTGTTACTTTTGTCAAAAGTAACGCAAAAGCACTTTTGACGGGTACACCCATCAAAAATGCGACCTGTAAACAGGTTTTGCGTTCTCCGAAGGCTCTCCGAGGGGTGAGCGTGTGCCGGTGGCACACACGCCTGCGAACCGACCGAGCCAGCAGGCGAGACCAAAGAGCCGCCTTTGAAAAGGCACTCTCTGCACACTCCCCTAAACTTTATCCGGTGTCAAAGTGTGACGATGGTGACAATGTTTTTCACAGCGTGCTGCTCTCAAAAACATTGACACCTTTGACACCGTTTGTCACGCCGTCTGCTCGGTTTCTTTCCAAAGTGAAACCTTTCTTCCGTCGTGTGTGCGGCTGTTCTGATAACGGATACCGTAATCACGAAACAGCCTGCTTGCGTTGATACTGAGCCTTAAAGAAAGTACATTCGGCTTTATATCCACCGCAAGCCTTTCGCAAAGTTCCGAAGCAGTTCCTTCCCATCTGTCACTTTCCGAAAAGAGCGTATCCGCTATCTTCTCAAGCAGAGGTTCGGGCGGTTCTTTCCACATCTCCGTTTCCGATTTTGCAAAGTTCCACACCAATCGCTCGCTGTCCCTTACAAGATGGATTTTCATATCCTGCTGGTCTCTGCCAGCAACATCAAGTGTGGCATTGTTGGAAGTACGCTTGTCCTTACTGAGAACAAATGCACCGTCTGCCGCACCCATCAGACCATTCGTGCCTGAAATCATATCGAATATATCTTCCGATTTTTGTTTGCGTGTATGATGAACAATAAGCATTGAAACCTTGTAACTGTCTGCCAACGCTTTCAGCCTTGCCACAACATCATAATCACTTGCGTAGCTGTAATCTGCTCCGCCTGCTTCACGCACACGCTTTAAGGTGTCTATGATAATCAAGCCTGTGTCTGGGTGTTCCCTCATAAACCCTCTTATCTGTTCTTCCAGTCCGCCATTGACCGTTTTACATTCCGTTGCGAAATACAGATTGCCTGTCTCCTTTGCACCGAACATCTGAAACAATCGCTTCTGCAAACGTGGGTAATCATCTTCAAGGGCAAAATAAAGCACCGTTGCCTTACGCACCTTATACTCCCAAAGCGGTGTGCCTGTGCTGATATGATAGGCAAGCTGTGCCATCATAAAGCTCTTTCCCACTTTCGGGGAACCTACGAAAAGGTAAGTTCCCCTTTGGAGCAGACCGTCGATAAGTGGTGTCTGAACCTCAAACACCGTATCATACAGCGTTGTCATTGATACTGTTTTCAGATAGGAAGGGTCTAACTGTCTGAGTATTTCCCTTTGCATTTCTTCAAAAGATTGCTCGTACCCCTTGAAATCCGTATCCTGATTGACTATACTATTGTCAGTACATTTGGAAAGTGACTGTTCCGCATCTGTTGCCGCAGATACATTTGGAATAGTCATTTCTTTTTTATTCTCCATTCGCATCCTCTCCTTTCAAACCGCCGAGAATAATGGAAATCAGTTCTATTACACTCAGCAGTTCATCATCCACACCTTTTCCTGCTTCAATCCTTTTCAGTTCCGCAAGGACTGTGGCAAATTCCGTTTTCAACGCCTTATACACTCTCGGATTGCCCTGTACCACCACATCCTGATTTAAGCAACGGCGGTAACAATACTCCTGTTTTGGCAATCCTGATAGAGCTACAGCTCTGTTAATGAGTTCGTTTTCTTCGGGCGATACTCGAAACCCTACTGTGATATTCCTCCAACGATTTTTGTTATCTCTGTTCTTAGCTGACATTTTCAAAATCTCCTTTCCCTAAATCATCTAATTTTTCTGCCATCTCAATCTGCTTTGACGGAAAGAGGTGTGCGTACTGATAAGTAATATCAATACTTTCGTGACCAACTCGGTCAGCAATCGCCACCGCAGAAAAGCCCATATCAATCAAGAGTGAAATGTGGCTGTGACGGAGATCGTGAATGCGGATACGCTTCACGCCTGCCGCCTTTGCCCCTCTGTCCATCTCGTGATGAAGATAGCTTTTCGTCACCGTAAAGATACGGTCTTTCTTCTTCAATCCGTAAAGCATACCGAGATATTCTTTCATTTCCTCACACAGAAACTTCGGCATTTTAATCGTGCGGTTGCTCTTTTTCGTTTTCGGAGAAGTAATCACATCCTGCCCTTTCAAACGCTGATAGGATTTATTGATTGTGACTGTTTCCTTATCAAAGTTGAAATCTGCCGGAGTCAAAGCTAACAGCTCGCCCTCTCGGATACCGCACCAGTAAAGCATTTCAAACGCATAAAAGGAAACAGGCTTGTCCATCATCTCAAAAGAGAATTTCTTGTATTCTTCCTTTGTCCAGAACAGCATTTCCTTGTGTTCCTCACGTCCCATATTTCCCACCTTTGCCGCAGGATTGGAACGCAGTTCATAGTAGCGGACAGCGTGATTGAAAATGGCGGACAACTGATTGTGCAGCGTTTTCAGATACGTCTGTGAATAAGGCTTTTTCTTCTCATCACGATAGGCAAGCATTTCATTCTGCCAAGTAATAATCTCCTTTGTGGAAATCTCGCTGATTTTCAGTTTCCCGAAATACGGAAGTATCTTTGTGCGTATGATATGCTCTTTGGTAAGCCACGTGTTTTCCTTCAAACGGTTCTTCACATCATTGATATAAAGCTCCGTAAAGGCTTCAAAACTCATATCAAGGTCTGAAGAAGTCTGCAATTTGAACATTCTTTCCCATTCCTGTGCTTCTCGTTTGGTAGCAAAGCCACGCTTGCATTTCTGCTTGCGTTCCCCTTTCCAGTTCACATACCTTGCCATCACATACCAAGTACCGTTATCTTCATTCTTAAATACCGGCATTTACATTTCCCCCTTTCCTGCTCCGTAGAGCCTTTCGTAAAAATACTGGCGATTTACACGCCCTGCAATCGTAATAAAGCCCTTTGCTTTCAATTCCTCATTTAATTGTCTGATGAGTTTATATGCATAAGGTTTTGATACGTTTAGTTCCTGAGCCACATCTTCGGCTCGGATAAATCTGTTTTCCATATCCTTTTTCTTCCTTTCTTAAAATAATTTTTTGCTTGCCGCTTTCTCCGTGTTAAAGTTCCAACAGGCACTCCTGCTTGTCGGCAGGCGCTGTGCTGTCCCAATGCACCGCAGTACATCAGGCGCTCGCTCGTATAGGGGTTCCCGAAAAGTCGGAGACTTTTGGGGAAGAGGAGGAGCAGTGCAGCGAATGAGCTTTTGTGCTTGCACACAAGCGAACGATACGGAACTTGCTCCGACGAGGTCTTGGCGGTTTGGCTTTTCGGACGGTCATTCAGTTGTCGCATTAAGCATATTTGTTTAATTCGTAATTTATTTTACTAAACATATTTGCTATTGTCAAGTGGTTGCAAAGAAAATATTAAACATTTTTGTTTCGGTTTTTCTTGACTTCCACTAAACATTTCTGCTATACTTATTTCACTAAATATAAAAGGAGCGTATCATTATGGCTATCAGCGAAAGAATACATTTTTTCAGACTAATGCGTGGTATGACACAAAAGTATCTCGGTACAGCAATCGGTTTTCCAGAAAAGAGTGCTGATGTGCGTTTGGCACAGTACGAAACTGGTACACGCAAACCGAAAGCAGACCTTACAAATGCATTGGCACAGGTGCTTGATGTTTCTCCACAGGCTCTTGATGTTCCTGACATAGACAGCTATATCGGTCTTATGCACACTCTGTTTACCCTTGAAGATATTTACGGTCTTACTGTCAGTGAAGCAGACGGAGAGGTATGCTTAAAGGTCAACAAGGACAAAGGCAGAGAAGCATATGAACTCCTCAAAATGCTGTATGCTTGGAAAGAACAGGCAGACAAGCTATCTTCCGAAGAAATCAACAGAGAAGAATACGATAACTGGCGTTACCATTATCCAGAGTTCGACACCACACAGCGTTGGGCAAAAGTTCCATCACAGGAATTAAGTGACGCTCTCGTGGAAGCATTCAAAGACCACTTGAAAGATAAATAAGCACCTACAGGACCTGCCACTGGCAGCTCCCTACAGATGCTTTGGCAACGACAAAAAAGCCCTTAACTATGGTTATTAACCACAGCTAAGGGCTTAGTTTATAATATGGAATTTGTTCAGAGCCAAGCTCCGAACTTTAGTCTGCAAGCCACCTGTTAATTGTTCCGTTACCCATAAACCACTGGATAACAAGAATAATGGCACTTGCTATGACTGTTATCAATTTGTTATCAAAAGACTAATCGAAATCGCTGAAACCCGCATAAACACTGGCTTTTTTAAGCAACTCGATTTATTCAAACTCAATCGTAGCCGGCGGTTTCCCCGTACAATCATACATCACTCGATTAATATGCTTCACTTCATTCACAATCCTGCTGGTTGTCTTCCCAATAACCTCCCACGGAATCTCCGCACTTTCAGCGGTCATAAAGTCCGTAGTTGTCACTGCTCTCAGCGCGATTGCATAGTCATAGGTTCTCTCATCGCCCATAACTCCTACAGAACGCATATTTGTCAATGCTGCAAAGTACTGTCCGATTTCTCTGTCGATACCGGCCTTTGCAATCTCTTCTCTCCAGATAGCATCCGCTTCCTGAACCATCTTAACCTTCTCAGCAGTAACTTCCCCGATAATACGGATACCAAGTCCCGGTCCCGGGAATGGCTGTCTGAATACCAGATATTCCGGAATCCCCAGCTCCAGTCCCGCCTTACGCACCTCGTCCTTAAACAAATCACGCAATGGCTCAATAATCTCCTTAAAATCAACGTAATCCGGCAGACCGCCTACATTGTGGTGAGATTTGATAACTGTAGACTCCCCGCCTACACCGCTTTCCACAACGTCCGGATAAATAGTTCCCTGTACCAGGAAGTCCACAGCGCCGATTTTCTTTGCCTCTTCCTCAAAAACGCGGATAAACTCTTCACCAATGATTTTACGTTTTCTCTCCGGTTCTTCCACGCCTTTTAATTTCTCATAAAAACGTTCCTGGGCATTGACACGAATAAAGTTCAGGTCATAATGGCCTTCCGGTCCGAAGACCGCCTCAACCTCATCGCCTTCATTTTTGCGAAGAAGACCATGATCAACAAACACGCAGGTAAGCTGATTTCCTACTGCCTTTGACAGCATAACGGCTGCTACAGAAGAATCCACACCGCCGGACAGAGCACAAAGCACCTTTCCGTCGCCTACTTTTTCGCGAATTGCCTTGATAGATTCTTCCACAAAAGGAATCCATTTTCCAGTCACCGGAACACTGGCATACATTATAAACAAAGTTGGAAAGCATTTTCTTTCCTTCCTGTGTATGCAGAACCTCTGGGTGGAACTGTGTTGCATACAGACCCTTCTCCGCGTTTTCCACTGCTGCCACCGGACAGTCTGAAGTGTAAGCGCTGATTTCAAAGCCCGGCGCTGCCTGGGAAATGTAGTCATTATGGCTCATCCAGCAGATTGTCTTTTCAGACACATTCTCAAAAAGCTTGGAATTCTGATTCACGTTTACCTCAATCTTTCCATACTCTCTGACCGGAGCTTTCTCTACCTTCCCACCCAACAGGTGCATCATAAGCTGAGAACCGTAGCAAATACCAAGAATCGGAACACCCAGTTCAAAAATTTCCTTTGTGTAGGTTGGAGAATCTTCCAGATAAACACTGTTTGGTCCACCTGTAAAAATAATTCCTTTTGGATTAATAGCTTTGATTTTTTCAATATCTGTTTTATAAGAATAGATTTCGCAGTACACGTTACATTCGCGCACACGTCTTGCAATCAACTGATTATACTGTCCTCCGAAATCAAGTACAATAACGGTTTCTCTCTTCAAGAAAGTTTCCTCCTGTTCTTTATAATAAATAGTTTTCTAACAGAAAATATATAGAAATAATTATAGATTATTGCCCTCGAATTTACAAGAGCAAAATGCTTGTGAAAACTGCCAAATTTTCATAAATTCCTTCCAGAACTTCCTTAAACAGGATTTACATGTACCATACAGTGCTTCACCAGTGGAAATTCTTCCTCTATCCTATCGTGAACCTCCTGGGCAATCTCATGACCTTCCCGCAATGTCATTTCCCCATCTGCTGAAATTTCGATATCTACATAAATTCTGGCACCAAACAGTCTTGTGTGCAGCATATCTACCCTCTGCACCCCTGCCTGCTTCAAAATCACTTCCCGCATGGCCCGTTCTGTTTCCTCGTCACAGGACTTATCCACCATTTTATCAATGGCATCTTTAAAAATATCATACGCAGCCTTTGCAATAAAAATACAGATAACCACACTGGCCAATGGGTCCAAAACCGGGAAGCCCATTCGCGCTCCCAGGATACCCACGAAAGCGCCAACTGATGACAGAGCATCGGAACGGTGATGCCAGGCATCTGCCATTAAAGCACCGGAGTTTATCTTTTTTGCCGCTGCCCTTGTGTACCAGAACATCGCCTCTTTTACGCCAATGGATACCACGGCTGCTGCCAGAGCAATCATACCTGGAATTTCCGTATTTCCAAAATCCCTTCCGAGAATCTTATTCACACCGCCGATTCCAATGCCAATGCCTGTAGCAAATAATACCACCGCCAAAATAATTGCTGCCACACACTCCAGTCGGTCATGCCCATACTGGTGGTCTTCATCAGACTGACGACTGGCAATATTCACTCCCAAAATCACCACAAAGGTACTGAACACATCTGAGGCAGAATGTACTGCATCTGAAATCATGGCTCCGGAATGTCCCACAATGCCGGCTATCAGTTTAAACAGGGACAACACCACATTCCAGACAATGCTTACTACAGACACTCTCATGGCTGTATTTTTGTTTTGCTCTTCTAAAGTAACTGCTTCTTTTTGCTTTCCCATACACGCTTTCCTTTCTGATTTTCCTGTTGTTTCAATTTCCCGAAAAATCGAAAATTCTCTATAAAGCCGCTACATAAAACAGCCCTACAAAAGTAAAAACACCTGTAAGACAATCACTTCCTTGTCCCACAGATGTTTTTTCTCATCTGCTGCCGCACATTGCGACCCGGCATACAGTATTACTGCTGCCTGTTCCGTTTTTTTCTTTTTCGTAAACAACTCAGGTTTCTGTTATTTTATGTGAAATGAAAGAATTTGTCAATATCTTCTCTTACCCTTTTTCAGATTTTTCTGATTGAATTACAATTCCCAGACTTTTGGCGAAATCCAGTGCCTGAAGAGTATTCACAACCATTCCTTCCAGTTCTCCTTTTCCCTCTGAAAGGACAATTCCCTCAATCCCACAGGTAGTAAAGTCAATTCCCTTCAGTACCGTTTTAAAGAAATTTGCTTCCCGGAAAGAAACCCTGTTCCAATCCATATTTGACATTTTGCATTTACTGAAGCCGGATTTTGAAAAATCTGTATGACTGCCTTTGACGTAACTCATTTTTCCTGCGTCAAACAGCGCTTCCTTCATAACGCAGTCCTGAAAAGACACATGGTACATGCTGCTTCCATAGAAATCTGCGCCATCTCCTTTACAGGATAGAAAGGCACAGTTTTTAAACCCCGCATCACTGAATCCGGACTGATAAAAATCACAGTTTATAAATTTTACATCTTTGAAGAAGGTTTCATTAAAATTACAGCCCATAAACCTGCAGTTCTGAAATACAGTCTGCTGAAAAGATAAACCGCTGCCATCAAATCTTGTCAGATAAATTCCGCTTATTTCCCGTCTTACGATTTCCGTTTCTTGAGCCTTTGCTTCCTGAAGCAAAGCCAGCCCGTCATGTACAGGAAAAAGTGTTTTCGGAACAGACGGTTCTTTAAATCCTCTTTTGCTCATTTTCATATCCTCATTAAACCAGCGACGCATGTTTCCATTTTCCTCTTATATAACGAATGGTAAAGCATATAGAACGGAACAGCCAGTCTATGGTCATTGCCACCCATACACCAAACACCCCCATATGCAGATATACACCCAGGACAATACTGAATCCGATTCGGAAAACCCACATGGAAATAATAGACAGTACCATGGCATATTTTACATCTGCTGCTGCTCTTAAGGTATTGGGAAGAGAAAAGGACAGCGGCCACATGGTTACAACACAGGCAGAATGATAAATCAAAATCCTGTAAGCATATTCACTTGCCTCTGCAGACAATCCGTAAATTTTAATAATAAACGGAATGGCAAGCACTACTAAAATATTCATGATAAACAGGGCTGCATACGCTGTTTTCATCAGTTTTTTTGTATAATAATGCACCTGTTCAAAATCTCCTGCACCCACGCACTGGGCAGTTACCGTCAGCATGACAAAGCCAATGGACATACCCGGAAGCACTGCAAAGGTTGCCACATTGTTGGAAACTGCATTTGCCGCGATAGACGCGGTTCCGAATCCTGTTACAATGCTGAGAACCAAAATTTTCCCTAACTGGAACATGCTGTTTTCCAGTCCATTGGGAATCCCGATATAGAGAATTTTTTTCAAAAGATTTCTGTCTGTCTTAAAAGAAAATGGGTGATAAATATGCAGTACATGCTTCTGATTATTCAAAAGGCTCAGCATGACCACGCATGCCACGATTCTGGATACCAGGGTTGGAATGGCAACTCCCTCTACACCCCCTGTGAAATCCAAAGATTAAAATAGCATTTCCACACAAATTAATGGCATTCATCAAAAGTGATATTTTCATAGCCACGGCTGAATTTCCCATTGCCCTGAAAATCGACGCGCCTGCATTATACAGCGCAGTCATGGGAATAGAGGCAAATACAATCAGCAAATACACATTGCAGTTATACAGCACATCTGCATCAATTTTACCAAATACTACATGAGTAATAAAATATCGCCCCAGATAACATACCATCATAACTGCCAGAGAGGCTTTTAAGGTAAAGGACAAAAGCTGATTCGTTGCCTTGCATGCCATTTCTTCTCTCTTTTTCCCCAGAAGCTGTCCTGCAATCACGGCACCTCCGGTCGCCAGTGCAGTAAAAATATTTAAAATCAGCACCATAACGGTATCAATCAGAGAAACGCCGGATACAGCAGCCTCTCCTACACTGGCTACCATAATGGAATCTGCCAGCCCTACAAAAGCCTGCAAAAACTGGTCTATAATCAAAGGCACAATCAGCTTCCGCAAATCTGCATTTGAAAAAAAGCGTTTTTTTTCTTCCATATAAAACTCCTTTATTGCTGTGACACTTTGCTACAGGATACTATTATACCTCTGCTCTTCCCCAGATACAAGCACATATTTGTTGACAAATTCTCAAAAAACCGTTATACTTTAAACTACCGTGCAGCCGGGGAGATAGCGGTGCCCTGTACCTGCAATCCGCTACAGCAGGGGTGTTGCCAAACCGAGGAGCTTCTTTTTGTAAAGCTGCCCTCTATAAGTGGCGTTGACGTTTGGGTCTTACGCAACAGGAATCTGTGAACCGTGTCAGGGCAGGAATGCAGCAGCACTAAGCAGAACCTTCTGTGTGCCGTGAGGGTGCCTGGGCCGAGTTAACTGTAGAGGTAACGTTTATGAGAGAGCTTCGAAGGGCGGCGCACGGTAAAAAACATTTCTGATGCAGAGAATCCTGCTTATATTTCCATTTATGAACGCATAAACTGAAAAAAACAGAGGTTATTTTTTTTCTATGAATGACTGGATACTGCAGCTCATGAATACCTACGGCTATTTTGGAATTGCTTTTCTTATTATGGCTGAAAACCTTTTTCCCCCAATTCCTTCTGAGGTAATCCTCACCTTTGCCGGTTTTTTTACTACTTATACGACTCTGCATCTGCCCGGAACTATTCTGTCCGCTACCATTGGAAGTCTTCTCGGAGCTGTGATTCTTTACGCCTTTGGCAAACTACTGTCTCCCTTCAAAATGGATTCCCTGATTTCCGGTAAAGTGGGAAAGACGCTCCGTTTAAAAAAAGAAGATATTCAAAAAGCAATGGACTGGTTTGACAGCAAGGGCAATTATACTGTATTTTTATGCCGCTTTATCCCCATTGTACGAAGTCTCATTTCCATTCCCGCAGGCATGGCAAACATGCACTTTCCCCGATTCTTATGGCTTACCGCCTGGGGAAGCTTTCTATGGAATACTTTGCTGATTTTCCTTGGCGCCTGGGCAGGCTCTTCCTGGCAAAAAGCAGCCCGGTACTTTGGAAATTATACACGAGCTGCCAAAATTGTTTTTCTTATTTTTCTTTTTACAGCGCTTTTGGTCTTTTGGCGAAAAAAGGGCAAAAAAATGCAGTAAACTAAACTCTTCCTAATACCTTACTTATCTGGCGAATATAGTCCGGAGAAGTTCCGCAGCATCCGCCAATAATATCTGCACCGATTTCTGTCATTCGTTTCATATGTCCGGCAAACTCCTCTGCACCCATGGAGTAAACCGGACAGCCGCTGGCATCTATTACCGGCATACCTGCATTTGGTTTTACAATCAAAGGAATCTCCATTTTCTTTCTGATATTTTCCACAACAGAAAACAACTGATCCGGCCCTGTGGAACAGTTTATTCCCACAGCATCAGCCCCCATTGCCTCCAGTGTTTCCACGGCTTCATAAATATTACCGCCAAAGAAAAGGCTTCCGTCTGATTCCACGGTAAGGGTACACATCACCGGAATTCGCCCTGTTGCTGCATCCAGCACCGCCATAGGCTCTGTCACCCCCAGCATGGTTTCTGCTACTAACAAATCCACCCCTGCCTCCAGAAGCACATCAATTTGTTCTTTGTATGCATCTAAAAGCTGCTCATAAGGCATGTCCTGCTTTCCTGTAGTGGTAACATCTCCAGCCACCAGACAGGCATCTCCCACAGCTTTCCTGGAAATATCCACCAGATGAAGATTTAATTCACGCACCTCTTTTTCCAGACCGTGATTCTCCAGACTGACTGCATTTGCCGAAAAAGTAGGTGCATATACAACCTGAGAACCTGCGTCCCGATATGCTCGCTGTAACTTTGTAAGCGGTTCGGGATTTTCACAAATCCATTTTTCTGTACAGACACCTCTTGGCATTCCGGCTTTCATCAGATTAGATCCTGTTGCCCCGTCTAAAATTATAATATCCTGTTTCACCAGTTTTTGAAATTCCTGCTTTGTCATAATGCTTTCTCCTTTTCTTCCTGTTTCTTTTTTGCCTTCTCTTTTCTCAATTCCTTAAAAAATCCCGTAAGCATGCTGCTGCACTCTTCTTCCAGAACCCCCCTTGTCACCTCTGCTTTATGATTAAATCCGTCCATTTCCAACAAATTCAGCACAGAACCTGCACAGCCCGCCTTTGGATTCATACTTCCAATTACCACCCGGTCGATTCTTGCCTGAATAATGGCTCCGGCACACATTTGGCAGGGTTCCAGGGTTACATAAAGCGTACACCCTTCAAGTCTCCAATCTCCCAGCCTTTTGCTTGCCTTTTTGATAGCATTCATTTCTGCATGAGATACCGTATTTTTATCTGTATTTCTCCGGTTATATCCTCTGGCAATGATTTTCCCCTCATAAACAATCACACAGCCAATGGGAACTTCTTTTAAAGCATAAGCCTTCATTGCCTGCTTTTTGGCTTCTTTCATAAATTTTTCATCTTGTGTCATCTTCTGCCCCTTTTCCTGAACGAAAACTGTCCCTGTGTTATACAAAAAGAGCGCCGCCCTGCCTGCACAAAAACGACACCCTTCCTTCCTATAAACGGAGATAGTGGGATTCGAACCCACGCGCCCTTGCGGACAACCGCATTTCGAGTGCGGCTCGTTATGACCACTTCGATATATCTCCGAACAGATATTATTATATATCGCACTCCCCTGACGGGTCAAGTAGAAATCTTCCCCTCAGAACTGTGAAAAACAACTTTCTTCTGTATCAGACCTTGCTTTCCATGGCTGCTGCAAAATCCTGTGCAGCAGCCCCTGTCATCTTCATAAAATTTCCTCTGGTTTATCAATGATGCGGTACCAGTATCCAAAATGCCGGGAATGACTGTTTTGTCCCCCTGTTTCCTTAAAATATGGAAAGCCAAACATTCCTGCCATTAAAGCTTCCTGACTCTCATAGATTCCCGGAACACCCAAAATATATTTTCCGTCCTCCTCCCGTTTCCCTATGAGTAAATGTCCGTATCTGGAAAATCCATGGCGCAAAAAACGGTTTGTCAGAAGCCCCCTGTCTTTTCTGTTTAATAATCTAAAATCTCCAGGCGTAATTCTTCTGCACTGTGTAATCCCGTTGTCACAAAAAGACGTTTTTCCTCGCAGCAACGGTTCTTTTCCCCTCTGCTCCCACTCCCTCTCTTCCTCCCCTGACATAATGGCGCCGGGGATTTCTCTTTCTCTCTCCAGTTCTTTATCCGGCATTCTCTTTTCTTCTCTCACCATTCCTGCTTCAGATATGTTTTTTTCCTCTTCCCACCTTACAGTTTCCGAAACTTCCTCTGCTTCTCTCTGATCCTCCACACGTTTCTCCGGAAAGCTTTCCGCCTCCTGCTCCCGGCCTACACTCTCTATTTTCTCCTTTTCGCTCTCTTCCTCCCACCTTTCTCTGGATAAACGTTCCTGTTCCTCCCTTTCTCCTGTGTTTTCCTCCTCTGGTACTCCCTGTATCTGTCTGTCTTCCTGTTCTGATACGTTTTTCTCTTCCTGCGCCTGTTCCAAAACCTCTGCTGCCTGCATACCACTGACTTCTTCTGCTTCTAATGTTTCTTCTAATGCTAATGCCTCTTTTTTACTCTTATTCTCCTGACACGCTTTTGGAAACCTTATCTCATGCAACGCCACTGGCTGCTCTTCCCAGATACTTCCGTAAACTTCACCGGAATCTGCCTGTAAAATCAATCCGCACAAATCTCCCAGAGCATGCCCGCTCCCTCCTATGTTATTTTCCGGCATCTCTGTTTCAAACTCCACCCTCATGCCCGACAGATCACAAGTTCCCAACAAAAAGGCAATACATTCTCCATTTTCCCGTACATAAGCATAAATTTTTGTCGGTACTGCTTCCTGTCCGTAAATTCCTCTTAATTTGTAATTCATACGGCAAACACTGTCTTTGGCCTCTACTTTGATAAATCCCCTGCTTTCCCCTTTTTTTCCTGCTTCATATTCATATACATAAGCTATAAATCGACGATATCCTGACATATATCTTCTTTCCTGCTTTTTATCCTTAAAATATATGTACAGAATTTTTTTCTTAGAACCCCAAAGAAAGAAGCACTCTTTTCTTTCGCAAAAAACCTGATTTTTTTTAATTTTCTTATTGACATCTGATTCTTTTTTATATATAATATCATTTGTTGAACACATATCGAAGCGTGGCTCAGTTTGGTAGAGCGCTGCGTTCGGGACGCAGAGGTCGCGTGTTCGAATCACGTCGCTTCGATTAACAGGAAAATGCTGGAACATCAAAGGTTTCCAGCATTTTTTATTTTCCATTCAAACTTGAAATTCTATAGTTTTCCGCTCTGTTCTAACAGACCTTCTAATATTTTTCTTATGCAAACTTTCCCTTTGCTTTTTTTACTTTTCTATGGCTTTCCCTGTCAAGTAGCTTTATAATGAAAACGAATAGTAACTATGAGGTTACAGTCAGGAGCAGATAGTATGGCAAATTTAAGTAAATTTAAAAAAAGACTAATGTTAGATGAAATCACTTTTTATAGTATTTGTGAGGATACCGACCGTCAGAAAATCTTAGATAAGGCAGAGATGACCTTTGATGACTTCCGTCGTCTGTGTCTGCTCACAGATTATCTGGAGCTTACAGCTCTGCACAAATTTATCTGGGACATGCATGCGTATAAATTCATAGATGACATTGAGGCAGTCTACCAGAAATGCAAAAACAAAGATGAGCATATTCCCGATATGCTTCTGGAAACAGGACGCTGGCTGGATAATTTCTGGAAAAATGCTCCCAATGATACAGTAGCTTATCTTCTTCACGAAATTTTTTCCTCCGGCCTTTCTCAGAAAAAAGCAGAATCCTTTGACGAATTTCAGGATTGCGATTAGAATAGAGAAAACAAGGATTGAATTTTAAATCAGATTTTTAGAATACAGAAAGGATTATGATATATGGAACAACTGCCGCAATTATTTTTGTCCCGCATGAAAGAAATGCTTCAGGAGGAATATCCCGCTTTTTTAAAAAGCTATGAAGTTCCCCGCAAGTTTGGTCTTCGAGTCAATACAAACAAAATTTCCGTAGAAAAATTTCTGGAAATCTCTCCTTTTTCCCTGACCCCCATTCCCTGGGTATCCGGCGGATTTTTCTACCGGGAAGACGAAAGACCTTCCAGACACCCTTATTATGCCGCCGGACTTTATTATCTCCAGGAGCCAAGCGCCATGACGCCGGCAGACCGCCTGGAAATTCTACCGGGTGAATATGTTCTGGATCTGTGCGCCGCACCGGGAGGAAAAGCAACCGCTCTGGGGGCAAAGCTGCAGGGGAAAGGCTTCCTGGTCGCCAATGACATCAGCAATTCCCGTGCAAAAGCGCTTCTTCGCAATCTGGAACTTTTCGGAATCCGAAACTCCATGGTTACAAACGAAACACCCGGACGTCTTGCCGGATACTTTCCGGAATTCTTTGACAAAATTTTAGTAGACGCCCCCTGTTCCGGAGAAGGTATGTTCCGAAAAGATCCGAACGTTGCCAAAACCTGGGACGAAACCCGACCAGAGTACTTTGGCAAAATCCAGAAGGATATTATTGCCAATGCCATTTCCATGCTGAAGCCCGGAGGAAAACTGCTGTATTCCACCTGTACCTTTTCTTCAGTGGAAAATGAAGGGTTGATTTCCTTTGTCCTGGAAAACTTCCCACAAATGCGTCTTTTGGACATTGCCCCATATGATGGCTTTGCTTCCGGGAATCCCGCGCTTGGAAACCATAATGAACAACTGAAAAAATGTGTCCGCATATTCCCCCACCGTATGGAAGGAGAGGGACATTTCCTGGCGCTTATGGAAAAACAAGGAAATCTTTCGCCCTCTCAGGAGCTTCCCAAAACCAAACTGGACAAGACTTCCCAAAAGCTTTTAGAAAATTTCTTCCAAAATGTTCTGACTTCCTATGATTTTCAGCACATAGAAGTTCGTGGCAGCAATGTTTACTATCTATCGGACAAGGACACCAGCAACTTAAAGGGAATCAAATTCCTGAGAAACGGACTTTTTCTTGGAGAATTAAAGAAAAACCGCTTTGAGCCTTCTCAGCCTTTTGCCATGGCTCTTTCCAGTGAGGACTATGCCCATACTCTGAATCTGTCCGCCTCTGACGAGCGTATTTCCCGGTATCTGAAAGGAGAAACCCTACTGCTTACAGAGGAAGAAATTCCAAAGAAAAATGGATGGCAGCTTGTCTGTACGGACGGCTTCCCCTTAGGCTGGGGCAAAGCCGTGGGAAACACCCTGAAAAACAAATATCCCTCCGGCTGGCGGCAAATGTACTGAGCCAAACCAGACGACAGGGACAAAGCCCGACTGACAAACATAAACTCCAAAGATTTTCAGCGTTCAGAACGTTAGTTCCCAACTCAGGAACTGCCTTTTTCCCAAACACAGCCAAAAAGAGGCTGCCCTTTCGTTGGCAGCCCCTTTTCTTCTCTTATTTTTTATACGTTTATTTTCCCCTTATTCTTCCAGGTCTTCCAATGGCTCTTCTGCCAGTACCTGCTCATATTTTTCCAGAATAATATTCTGTATTCTTTCACGGGTTGCAGAATTAATGGGGTGTGCAATATCCCGATATTCCCCGTCTGTTGCCTTGCGGCTTGGCATAGCAATGAACAGCCCTTTTTCGCCTTCAATCACCTTAATATCATGTACTACGAATTCCTCGTCAATGGTAATGGATACCACTGCTTTCATTTTGCCTTCCTTTGCTACGCGTCTGATTCTTACATCTGTAATGTTCATACAACCTTCCCCTTTCCTAGCCGCTTATGCAGTCGTGCTTTCTGTCTTTTAAAAAATATTTCTTTTAAAGAACATAACGTTCGTTCTTTTCAATAACTACCCTGATTCCTTCTTCTGCGCTGTAGTAAGAATTTGCACGGATTGTTCCCCGGCTCTCTACAATACAGTTTTCAATATGGGTATTATCTCCAAGGTATACATCATTTAAAATAATGGAGTTTTTAATAACGCAGTTATTGCCCACAAAAACCTTTTTAAACAATACGGAATTCTCCACCTGCCCGTTGATAATACAGCCGCTGGAAATCAAACTGTTTTTCACAGATGCTCCCGGGTTGTATTTTGCAGGAGGCAAATCATCAATCTTAGACTGTACTCCCGGATACTGTCGGAAGAAATAATCTCTGATTTCCGGTTTCAGGAAATCCATATTTGTCTGATAATAAGACTCTACTGTAGAAATATTACTCCAGTATGTATTAATTTTGTATCCGTAAATTCTCTTCAGGTTTTTGTAGCGAATCAAAATATCTCTTACAAAATCGTGTCTGCCTTCCTGACCGCATTTCTCAATCAGCTCAATCAACTGTCTTCTTCTGATGACATAAATACCTGCTGAAATCGTATTGGACTGTGCAACCATAGGCTTTTCATCAAATTCCTCAATTCTGCAGTCCTCATTCATTTTCAGACAGCCGAATCTTGTAGCATCTTCTCCGTGTACATCTGTGCAGACCACTGTAATATCTGCTCTTTTTGCAATGTGATATTCCAGTACTTTGTTATAATCCAGCTTGTATACACAGTCGCCTGATGCGATAACAACATAGGGTTCATGGCTGTTTTTCAAAAATTCCAGATTCTGATAAATGGCATCTGCTGTTCCCTGATACCAGAAGCTATTGTCCGGTGTAATGGTTGGTGTGAAAGTGTAAAGTCCTCCCTGCTTTCTTCCGAAATCCCACCATTTAGAGGAACTGAGATGTTCGTTTAATGACCTTGCATTATACTGAGTCAGCACTGCCACCTTTTGAATATGGGAGTTTGACATATTGCTGAGAGCAAAATCAATGCTGCGGTAACTGCCCGCAACAGGCATTGCTGCAATGGCTCTCTTCTGTGATAATTCTTTCATTCTGTGATTATTGCCGCCGGCAAGAATAATACCTATTGCTCTCATTCCATCTCACCTTCCTTATTCAAAATCTCTCCGCTCTCAAGAATACCGTCCGGGTAGTCCTCTGCAGTCGTAATTCCTACAATTGCTGTATTCTTTCCAATCTGTACATTGGAAGGAATCACTGTATTTTCCCCTACTGTTACCAGACCAAAAGAATAAACTGCCGGTTTCACCTTATTGGGTACCTCTTCTCCGATGCCCATAACAACATTATCACCAACCGTAACATTTTCTGCGATAATCGCTTTGTCAATCACATCATTTTCCCCGATAACGGTCTGCTTCATAATAATGGAGTCCCGGATCACAGCGCCTTTTTTCACGGTAACACCTGCACCGATAACCGAATTATGTACCTCTCCGTAAATTTCTGTTCCCTCTCCAATAATACTTCTTTCCACAACTGCATTTGCTGCAATATACTGTGGCGGAATAATATCGCCCTTTGTATAAATTTTCCAGAATTCCTCATACAGATTAAATTCAGGAATAATATCAATCAGCTCCATATTTGCTTCCCAGTAAGATCCAAGAGTTCCCACGTCTTTCCAGTAACCATTATACTCATAGGCAAAGAGTCTCTGTCCTTTTTCCTTACAGTAAGGAAGAATATGCTTTCCAAAATCGCAGCCAGACTGGTCTTTTAAAGCGATCAGAGCTTCTTTTAATACCGGCCAACTGAAAATATAAATACCCATGGAAGCCAGGTTGCTCTTAGGCTCTGCAGGTTTCTCCTCAAATTCTGTAATTCTTCCTGTTTCATCTGTAATCGCCAAGCCGAAGCGTGATGCCTCTTCCCACGGTACCGGCATACATGCTACTGTAACATCTGCCTTATTTGCCTTATGGAAATCCAGCATAACCTCATAATCCATTTTGTAAATATGGTCGCCGCCCAGAATCAACACATAATCCGGATTAAAGTTTTCCATATATGCCAGGTTCTGATAAATGGCATTTGCAGTACCTGTGTACCACTCTGTATTTGTCTTTTTTTCATACGGAGGAAGAATAGAAACCCCTCCTACATTTCTATCCAAATCCCAGGGAATACCAATTCCGATATGGGTATTCAGACGCAAAGGCTGATACTGTGTCAGCACACCTACGGTATCCACTCCTGAATTAATGCAATTACTGAGTGGAAAATCTATAATTCTGTACTTTCCACCAAATGTTACTGCGGGTTTTGCTACCTTTGCAGTCAAAACACCTAAGCGGCTGCCCTGTCCGCCTGCCAGCAACATGGCAATCATCTCTTTCTTTATCATGCAATCACCTCTTGTATATTCTATGGTTTTTTTATTATAACATATCGCCTCATAAAAGTGAACATTTTTAACAATTTTTTTTCGACATTTTCCTTCTTTTTGTTACATTTTACCTGCTTTTAACCATAAAAAAGAAAAGGGTTTCCAACCAGGGGAAAAATGGGTATAATTTATTATAACAATATCAAATAGAAAAGAAGGGATTCTGTATTATGTATCAGATTGATTTTCATAAACCAATTCATATTCATTTTATCGGTATCGGCGGCATCAGCATGAGCGGCCTGGCAGAAATACTTTTAGGCGAAAACTTCCCTGTTTCCGGCTCTGATTCCAAAGAATCTGCCCTGACAAAGCATCTGGAAGAAAAAGGCGCCAAAATTTATATTGGCCAGAGAGCTTCTAATATTAAAGAGGACATCGATTTAGTTGTCTACACCGCTGCCATTCACCCGGACAATCCGGAGTTTGCTCAGGCCAGGGAAAAAAATATCCCTATGCTTACCCGTGCAGACCTGCTGGGACAGATTATGAAAAATTACGAACTGCCCATTGCAGTTTCCGGTACTCATGGTAAAACAACCACAACCTCTATGATTTCTCACGTCCTTCTGGAAGCAGACACGGACCCTACCATTTCCGTAGGCGGTATTCTGCCTGCCATTGGAGGAAATATCCGGGTAGGAGAATCCGAAACCTTTATTACAGAGGCATGTGAATACACCAACAGCTTTTTAAGCTTTTTCCCGAAAATCAGCATTATTTTAAATATCGATGCCGACCACCTGGACTTTTTCAAGGACCTTGATGATATCCGTCATTCCTTCCGCCTGTTTGCACAAAAGCTGCCTGCTGACGGTACCCTGATTATAAATGGCGATATTCCAAATTTTGAAGAAATTACCAAAGACCTGCCATGTGAAATCATTACCTACGGATTGGAAAAGGACGCACAGTACAAGGCAGAAAATATTGTCTTTGATGAATTTGCACACCCGTCCTTTGACTGCACAAAAGACGGCAAACTTATCGGACATTTTACCCTTGCGGTACCGGGCGTACACAATGTTTCCAATGCGCTCTCTGCCATTGCCCTGGGACTGAAGGTCGGCATTGAAACGGAAACCATTCAAAAGGGACTGCTGCACTTTACAGGCACAAACCGCCGTTTTCAGTATAAAGGAAAGGTTGCCGGCGTAACCGTGATTGATGACTACGCACATCACCCCACAGAAATTGCCGCCACCCTCAGAACGGCTGCCAAATATCCACACAACACCACCTGGTGCGTGTTCCAACCTCACACCTACACCCGCACCAAAGCTCTCCTGCCGGAATTTGCCGAAGCGCTCTCTCTTGCCGATAAGGTTGTACTGGCTGACATTTATGCTGCAAGAGAAACCGACACTCTGGGAATTTCCTCCAGAGATTTGCGGGATTTAATTGCTCAAAAAGGTGTAAACGCTTATTATTTTTCCACCTTTGATGAGATTGAAGAATTTTTATTAAAAAATTGTATCCACGGAGATGTGTTGATAACTATGGGAGCCGGAGATGTGTATAAAATCGGCGAAAACCTCCTTGGTATGTAAAGTTATCCACATTATCCACATTTTCTTCCACATGTCTTTTCCCACAGACATGTGGATTTTTTTGTGCATTTCAAAGTTGACATAATCCGACACTCCCCCTCTAAAAAACACACGAAAATCCCCCTATTTTCGACATTTTTAGGTTTCCCATAAAAAATAGTCCACCTTTTTATCCACATTATCCACATTTCCCACACACATTTTCAAAATTCTTGCTTTTTTGCTGTTTCAAAAAAACCTTATTCTCTTTTTAAAAATTGTGTGCTATACTGAAACTGATTCATTATGAACAAAATTCTGAATGTAAAGGAAATTCGATATGGGACAGTTTGAAATTTACCCCCCTTTTCCAGGAGCGTATACGTTTATATCCAATACCTTTCTGGATTACTATATGCCTTCAGCTAACGGCGAATTTGTAAAAATCTATCTCTATCTTCTGCGACATGCTTCCTGCGGGAAACATACGCTGAATTTTGCTTCTGTGGCAGATGCCTTAAACTGTACAGAAACTGATGTGCAAAGAGCCCTGCGCTACTGGGAAAAGGCAGGTGTTTTGAAACTTTCTCTGAACAGCCTTGGAACACTTACCGGGGTTTCCTTTGCCCCCCTTTTGCCGGGCGCTGACTCTTCTTTGGAATGTGCTGTGTCCGCTGTTTCCTCTGCAGACGCAAAAGAACCGCAGCAGCAGCCTGTACAAAAGACAGAACTCTCTTTGTCGTCAGCGCAGCCTGCATTGACTCCTGATAAAAAGCAGGATTTAAAAAACAGGGACGAGGTACGGCAAATTCTTTTTATTGCAGAGCAGTATCTTGGAAAAACCCTTTCTGCTACAGATATGGAAACCCTCTTATATCTTTATGACGAGGTACATCTGAACGCAGACCTGATGGAATACCTTCTGGAATACTGCGTATCCAAAGGAAGCTCCAGCATGGCTTACATAAAGAAGGTAGGACTTGCCTGGGCGGAACAGGGTATCACCACAGTGACCCAGGCAAAGGAGGAAACCAACCTTTATAATCGGAACTATTTTACAATATTAAGGGCTTTCGGTATTAAAAATCGCAATCCTCTGGACAAAGAAATCCAATACATGAACCTCTGGCTGAATCAATACGGTTTCACTTTGGAAATTATTTCCGAGGCATGCAGCCGCACGGTTCTGGCAACAGGAAAAGCCAGCTTTTCCTATGCAGACAGTATTCTGGAAAGCTGGTTCAAACAAGGGGTACATCATCTTTCTGATATCGACTCTCTGGATTTGAACTTCCACCAAAAAAAGGCTGCAAAGGTCAAAGAGGCTACGCCAAAACAAAAAGCTCCCGCTTCAAAAAACAGATTCAACAATTTTCATCAGAGAAATTACAACAACATGGCAGAACTGGAAACCCAGCTTCTGGGAAAATAGGTCACCAGGTAAGGAGATTTCACTGTGTCACTGAAAAATTTTCAATACGATGCGCTTATGCGTAACTACAATCAAAAACAGCTTCTGCACAAGCATCAGCAGGACGAGCGGATTAGACAGGCAGAAGCCCGGATTCCACGCCTTGGAGAAATCCGCCGGGAAATCGCCGGACTTGGGCTTTTAAAGGCGCGTCTGCTTTTAGGCGCCCAAAAAGGAGAGGACTTTGACCTGTCTGAAAAAATACAGAAGCTCTCCAGGGAAAAAGCAGAGCTTCTGCGAACAAACGGATATCCTTCTGACTATCTGGATCTGCATTATGACTGTCCTCTTTGTAAGGATACCGGATATATCGGAAACGAAAAATGCTCTTGTTTCCGGAAAGCGGCAGTAGATTTGCTGTATACCCAGTCCAATATCCGGGATATACTGGATACGGAAAACTTTGCCGCCTTTTCCTTTGATTATTACTCTCCTGAACTTACAGACCCCTCTACTGGCATCACTTCACTGGAGTCTGCCCAGAATGCCTACGACAAAGCCTGGGATTTCATCGAACACTTTCAGGAGGAACCGGGAAATCTGTTAATCTACGGAGAAACCGGAGTGGGAAAAACCTATCTCACACACTGTATTGCCAAAGAATTACTGGACAGGTCCTTCTTTGTGCTATATTTTACTTCTTTTGATTTATTTGATTTACTGTCCAAAAATGCTTTTGAAAAAGACACGGAGTCCGCAGATATGGCAGCCTTTGTTTACGACTGTGATTTGCTCATTATTGATGATTTAGGTACAGAACTGACCAACAGCTTTGTTTCTTCCCAGCTATTCTGCTGCATCAATGAGCGAATTATGAACAAAAAATCCACGATCATCTCCACAAACCTGACTCTGGCAGACTTTATGGAAACTTATTCCGAGAGGACCTTTTCCAGAGTCACCAGCAATTACACCATGCTGAAGCTAGTGGGAAATGATATACGAATCCAAAAAAGACTTTTAGGAGGAAAATGAACATGTCATCAAAAACTGCAACACCTTTAGATTCCCTTCCCGTAGGACGCCTGGGTATTATCCCGCTAAAAAGCTGTGAAAAACTGGGAAACAAAGTAAACGATTATATCGTAAAATGGCGCAAGGATCGGGATCATCAGGAAAAGAACAATCTGACCTTTGAAGGTTATGAAAGAGATTCCTATCTCATCAGCGCCAAGGCTCCCCGCTTTGGATCCGGAGAAGCAAAAGGACTGTTAGAGGAATCTGTCCGCGGTGATGACCTGTACCTTATGGTCGATGTATGCAACTATTCCCTTACCTACTCTCTGTGTGGGGAAGAAAACCACATGTCCCCTGATGACCATTTTCAGGATTTAAAGAGAATCATTGCCGCTGTAGGAGGTAAAGCCCGCAGAGTAAATGTCATTATGCCATTTCTCTATGAAAGCCGCCAGCACAAAAGAACCGGCAGAGAATCTTTAGACTGTGCATTGGCTTTACAGGAACTTACAGACATGGGTGTGGACAATATCATTACTTTTGATGCCCATGATCCCCGTGTGCAAAATGCAATCCCGCTTCACGGATTTGAAACTGTTCAGCCTGCTTATCAGTTTATCAAGGGTCTGTTCCGCGCAGAACCGGATTTACAGGTGGACAGTGACCATTTAATGATTATCAGTCCGGATGCAGGCGGTACCGGACGTGCCATTTACCTTGCAAACGTTCTGGGTGTAGACATGGGTATGTTTTACAAACGCCGTGACTACTCTACCATTGTAGACGGAAGAAACCCCATTGTTGCCCATGAATTCTTAGGCGCTGACGTTTCCGGCAAAGATATGATTATTATTGACGATATGATTTCTTCCGGGGACAGTATGTTAGAGGTTGCGGCACTCCTGAAGGAAAAGGGCGCCGGTAAAATCTTTATGTGCTCTACTTTTGGGCTGTTTACCAATGGTCTGGAGCGTTTTGACAAAGCCTACGAAAGCGGTGTCTTTGACCGTTTGCTCACTACCAACCTGGTATATCAGACAGAAGAACTTCTTCAGAAACCATATTATGTCAACTGTGACATGAGCAAATACATTGCTCTTATTATTGATACCCTGAATCATGACGGTTCTATCAGCAAGCTTTTAAATCCTGTAGAGCGTATTAATAAATTTCTTCAGAAACATAACAACGAGCACAGTAAATAAAATAATTTTATTCCTTTTGCCTTGTAATTTTCTGACTATTGTTGTATAATAAGAAAAAAGTCAAAACAATATATTTGTCAGGAGGTGCCATTATGAAAGATAAATTAATTCCTATTTTAAATCTTTGTGTAGCATTTTTTGTAATTCTCTATGCAGGCTTTGTTTACAAAAGCACCTATGATATCAGTCTGGTAACTATTGTTCTTCTGGTTGCCTGCCTGGCACCTGTACTGCACCTTGCATGGAATTATATCAGAATTAGATTTGGTGAATACGAGGAACAACATTCCCATCATTACTACAGAGGTTAAGTATCTTCTCATAATTTAACCCTTCCTTTCAATAAACGGGGCTGCCCTGCAAACAGCAATCAGAAGCTTTCTGATATGTGTCTGCAGGGCAGCCCCGTTCTTCAGCTTTTCAATCTTTTTAAAGTTCAATTATATGATACGAAATGCCAAGCTCTTTTAAAGCCTCTATTTCCCTTTTGTGACAACTGAATAACAGCACCTGAGAATTTGTTCGGCTAATATATTTTAACGTTTCTGACAGGCGTTTCTGGTCGTACATGGCAAAGGTTTCATCTAACACAAGAGGCAATTCTTCCTCCCCGCATAAAATCTCTCTGCATGCCATGCGAAGAGCCAGGTAAACCTGTTCCGCAGTCCCATAGCTTACCTGATGAAACGCCAGACAGGTTTCTCCTGTATCCAGATAAATCTGAAACTCTTCATCAATTACCACCTGTCTGTATTTTCCTTCTGTAATGCCACAGATAATTTCCGACATTTTCTGTGTAAGAATTCCGCCTGTGAAGTTCTGCATCTGCTTTGACGCTTCCTGCAGTTTCTGCATGGCCAAAGTAATGCTCCTGATTTCCCGCCGAATACGAAGCAGCTCCTCATGATCTTGACGAAGCTCCGTGGCTTCCTCCCCCAGATTTTCCAGACGTGTTTCTCTCTCCTGCAGATTTTCCAGAAGAATTTTTCGTCCTTCCCTTCTCCTTACATATTGTTCTGAGATTTTTTGCCATTCTTTGTATTTTTCCTCTGACACTGCCCCCGGATTCGGTTTTTCTTTTCTGTTTTCCTCGTTCTTTTTTACACAGGGTTCTTCTGTACAAAATCCGGCAAAAATCTTTCCTTTGTCATAAAGCCACAAGACTCCCCCTGCTGCCAGAAGCAGTAGTAAAATCACGGTCATAAACAGTCAGGGAAATCCTGTTTCCAATTCCCAGCATAGCAGTCACTGCCAAAAATACTGTCCAGATTTTCCATACAGCCATGGAAACTCTTCCGGTTTCCTTTTGCTTCTGGCGGTCTTGTTTCCTTGCTATTCCTGTCTGGTCTGCGGCTTCCAGCTCTTCTTTCGCCGTACTTCTTCTTTCTCTTACGTTTGCCTCTTCGACTTCTCTCTCCAGCTTTTCTGCCAGCCTACGCAGTGTCCTGCAGTTTGCCTCTATGTCCTGAAGCTTTTCTCTCAGACTCTCTACTTCTGTCTGTTCATGCTGTATATCATAAGAAATCTTTGTTTCTGCTTGTTCTTTTCTCTGAAGTTCTCCCTTCTCCCTTTTTTCCCAGAGCTTTTTTTTGTCCTTCAGCAAATTTTCTGCCTTTTCCAAATCAAACTGCAAATCCCCGGTTCCCTGAAAATCTGCCAGATAGTCACGAAGCTCTGTATATAGCCCTTCCTCGGTTCTGCTTTTCGCCTGGGGAACAAAAACCGTATTCTGAAATACAAGTTCCGAAATATTCCCAAGAAGCATATCCAAATCTCCGTCTTCTACAGACAGAAGCTCCCCATCTGTTTCACAGAAAAGCCTTGCCCCGAACCGGACGTCTGTAAAATCTCTTTCCAGACGAAACTGCTTTTCCCCACAGGTAAACCACAAGGTTCCCTCATACCGGCTGCTTTCTCCCCACGGCTTATATCGGGTATACAAATCCGTCCGTGAGGCCTTTCCTCGCCTTCTGCGAAGGCCAAAAAACATGGCAAGCAGAAAGGTGTGAACCGTAGATTTTCCGCTTTCATTATCTCCGTATACAACATTGATTCCCTCTTTTAGGAGAATGTTCTTTTTCTGAAATTTCCCAAAGCTTTTCAAACTTAACTGATTTAAAATCATGCCAGCTCCTCCCCGGATTCCAGAAGCGCCTCAATGCCATAAGTCAGCGCCATCTCCTCTTCTTCTCCTTTTTCCTGCTCCAAAAGTCGGATATAGGTTTCCAATATGCTTCCCCTGTATTTTTCTTTCAGCATTTCCACGGAATACGCCAGTCTGGTATTGTCCTGAATCTCCCGCACATTTCCCAGTGCATACAATCTGTCTAAAAGAAATTCTGTCCCAAAGGCTCTGCTTCCCTCTAAAGTTACACAGTACAAATGCTGCATACCCCTGTCCTGCATTGCCTTTTCCAGAGTATTTTCCAGAGAAAAACTGGGTGGTCGTTTCCTTTACCTGTATGCGGATTCCTCTGTATTCCCGTCTGGCACAGGGAACAAAGGAAAGGGAGGTACCCTGAGAGGTGATTTCTCCCTGTATGTAACCATGTATACCTGTTTCATTTTTATCCAGAGGCTCCAGAGAACCTGCATAAGCTGCCCGGTTCTTTTCCACAATGTGAGGCTTATGAATATGTCCCAGAGCTACATAGTCAAAGCCAGAGCCAAGAAAGGTTTCCTTATTGATGGGAATGTGCGTTTCATCTCCTCCGTGAGCCAGGAGAATATTTCTGTATGCAAAATCCTTTGGACGAAGATTGTCATACCGTGCTTCCCTGATTTCGCGGCTGTGATAGCTAAAACCATAGACCCGCACTCCAAGATCCGCAAACTCTGTATATTCCAGTTTTTCGCCCTCCAGCCAGAATACGTTTGAAGCCCATTTTATTCTCTCCCTCAGGGGCTTTCCCTTAATATAATCATGGTTTCCGGCAATCAGTACAACCTTTGTCTGAGGTATGGAGGCAAACAGGGCATTGACCTCCTTTAATTCTCCCCACCAGGGGCTGCCTGTGGAACAAATCTCCTGCAACGAGAAACAGACCGGCATGTTCTCTGCCGGCCTGCTGCACTGCGTATTGGAAACTTTCCCGGATTTCACGGCTTCTGTCCGTACTCCAGGGATACCCTTTGTCCGGCTCTGCCCCAAGGTGAACATCTGCTATATGGAAAAATTTCATAATACTCCTTTTTTATAATTCACAGTTATTTACAGTTCTTGGGAATGGGATTACGTCACGAATATTCTGCATACCGGTAAGGTACATCACACATCTTTCGAATCCCAATCCATAGCCTGAATGACGGGTGGAACCATATTTACGTAAGTCCAGATAAAATTCATAGTCTTCCTTGTTCAATCCCAGCTCGTCCATTCTTGCACAAAGCTTCTCATAGGAATCCTCTCTCTGGCTTCCGCCGATGATTTCTCCGATTCCCGGAACCAGACAGTCCATAGCAGCAACGGTCTTTCCGTCTTCATTAAGCTTCATGTAGAAAGCCTTGATTTCCTTTGGATAATCTGTAACAAAAACAGGGCGTTTATATACCTGCTCGGTCAGATATCTCTCATGCTCTGTCTGTAAATCACAGCCCCAGTATACCTTATAATCAAACTTATCATTTGCTTTTTCCAGAATTTCAATAGCTTCTGTGTAAGTTACATGTCCAAACTCAGAGTTTAATACATGGTTCAGTCTGTCCAGAAGTCCCTTATCAATAAAAGAATTGAAGAAGTTCATCTCTTCCGGTGCGTTTTCCAGCACATAGCGGATAACGTATTTCAGCATATCCTCTGCCAGAGCCATGTTGTCATCTAAATCTGCAAATGCCATTTCCGGCTCAATCATCCAGAACTCTGCTGCATGGCGTGTCGTGTTGGAATTTTCTGCCCGGAATGTCGGACCAAAGGTATAAATATTGCGGAATGCCTGTGCATAGGTTTCACCGTTTAACTGACCGCTTACCGTCAGGTTAGTTGGTTTTCTGAAGAAATCCTGAGAAAAATCTACTTTTCCGTCCTCTGTCTTCGGAATGTCGTTTAAATCCATGGTAGTAACCTGGAACATTTCTCCTGCTCCCTCACAGTCGCTCCCTGTAATCAAAGGGGTGTGTACATACACAAAGCCTCTCTCCTGAAAAAACTGATGAATGGCAAAAGCAATCAGAGAACGCACACGGAACACTGCTTGGAATGTATTAGTTCTGGGACGCAGGTGAGAAATTGTCCTCAGATATTCCATGCTGTGGCGTTTCTTCTGAAGCGGATAGTCAGCAGCAGAATCCCCCTCTACGCTGATTTCTGTTGCCTGGATTTCAAAAGGCTGTTTTGCCTGCGGAGTTGCAACCAGTGTTCCTTTTACCACAATCGCTGCCCCTACATTTAATTTGGAAATCTCCTGAAAATTGCTCATGGTATCATGGTATACCACCTGCAGGGTTTCAAAAAAACTTCCATCGTGAAGAACAATGAAACCAAAGGTTTTGGAATCACGTACACTTCTGACCCAGCCGCCCACGGTAACTTCTCTGTCCAGATACTGTTCTGTACTTTTATAAATCTCTTTTACTGTTGTCAACTGCATTAATTCTATCTCCTTCCATAGTAATCTGCTTGATAATTCAATGGACTTCTTTACAGTATATCCCATTGCTTTGCTGCGTGCAAGGCTAAACTTGGATATTTACGGGAACTATTTCCTATATCTATAGGAGAATAGGCAAGGGATATCCGGTCTTTTTCTGACACCAGAAGCTCCACTGCATGGCATGCTCCCTGTAGTGTTCTTTTAACAAAAGGGCTATTTTCATTTCAGATTCTCCGGATTTAATCCTTCCAGTTCCGGTACTACAAATCTGCCGTCTTTTCTCACCAACACATCATCAAAATACATTTCACCGCCACCGTACTCCGGACGCTGAATCAGCACTAAATCCCAGTGAATGGCAGATTCATTTCCGTTTGGTGCTTCGTCATAGCATCTTCCCGGTGTAATGTGGATTGAGCCCTGAATTTTTTCATCAAAAAGAGTATCCTTCATAGGGTGCAGTACATAGGGATTTACACCAATGGCAAATTCTCCCACATATCTTGCTCCTTCATCAATATCAAAAACCTTGTTGATTCTCTCTGTATCATTGGCCGTTGCTTTTATAATTTTGCCGTCTTTAAATTCCAGTGAAATATTCTCATAAGTAAAGCCCTGGAAAGAAGACGGCGTATTATAGATCAGAGTTCCATTAATGGAATCTCTCACTGGCGCAGTAAACACTTCTCCGTCCGGAATATTACATTCGCCGCTGCAGGGAATTACCGGAACGTCTTTAATAGAAAAGGTCAAATCTGTACCCGGAGCTGTAATGCGTACCTTATCTGTTCTTTCCATATATTTTACGAGAGGCTCCATGGCTTTTGCCATTTTGTTGTAATCCAGTGTACAAACATCAAAATAAAAATCCTCAAAAGCCTCCTGGCTGGTATTAGAGAGCTGTGCCATAGAGGCATTTGGATAGCGAAGCACCACCCATTTTGTCTTTGGCACACGAATATCACCATGCACCGGTGTGCTGTAATACTGCTCAAACAGGTTCATTTTCTCTGCCGGAACATCTGCCTTTTCTGAAACATTGGCACCTCCGCGGATACCGATATAGCAATCCATTTCTGACATTTCTTTTCCATCAATTTCTGCCATAAGCTCAAGCTGCTCCTTTGTGCAGTTTAAAAGCATTTCTCTTTCCACCTGAGGGTCAATAAAATGGGGGAACGGGAGTCCGCCTGCCTCATATACCTCCTTTATAATCTGACGCGCTAAATCCTTTGTTTCATATCCGGTATAGTTAATATATACCTTCTCTCCCTGCTGTACACGGCAGGAATGATGTACCAGTACTTTTGCCAGCTTCTTAATTCTTTCTTCCATAATTATCTATCCTTTCTTTATCTACTCTACAATCTCTTCCATATAACAGAAAAATACATTTCCGTTTTCCTCAAAAGCCTTTGTGCTGTCCTGCAGGCCCATAAGCTCTGTCTGTCCGGTTTTCGGATTATACAGGGTCGTATTATAGCTGTCAAATCCCACAAGCACTGCCGGCTGACCGTCCTTGCTCTTTACAATCACCGGACGCTGTGCGCCCACTTCATACAGGACCTGCCCCAGTGTACAACCTGTCAGGTTTACAACCGTGCCTTTACCCTTCAGTTCTTTTTCTAACTGTTTTGGATCAAAAGGCGCCTTTTTCACGGCTTCCGGGATGTCCTCCAGAACAAGGCCTGATTTTGCTGCCGTATTGCTTTTTTCCCACACATACTGCTGGTTCTGATTCAATACCACACCATTATTCTCATCTGCAGCTTTTACTGCCTCTGCGGCATTTTCATAAATCCCCCATAATTTTCCCATGGCATAGGCATAATATGCTTCCCTGCTCTTTTCCTCACCCTTGATATGCAACACATTATCTCTGGACAGCTCTGTAAATTTTGCTTCCATAATCAAAGGTTCCTGACTGCTGCCTCCGGTAAACTGCAATCCCATAATGGCTGCCTGCCGTACGGTAGACAACATAACTACAGAAAAGGTTTCGTCCTGTTTATCCTTCACATTGTTCAGAATCTGCCCATTGCTAACTTTCTGATAATTATCCCCCTGCTTCTGCACTCTTTCCAGTTCTAACAGATTATCCTGAAAAATAACATTGGTTACATAATAACCTTCCTGATTATAAGTCTTTTTTATCTCTCCCTTAACATTCTGTATCCGAACCTCTGTCATGGCAAAATCCATTCCACCTGCACTGTTCTTTTTGATATCCTCTTCTTTTGCCACACCATATACCACATCGTTATTGATAAAACCGAAAAGACGAATTTTAGTGCCTTTCTCCGCTTTTATCTGCTGCTTCTCATTTTTCTCCATGTCCAGAAGGGTGATGCTGTCTGTGTTATACTTGTCCATATTGTCAGACCATGCGGCATATCTCTGGTTTTCGGAAATGCGGAAGCAGTCTTCCTTTATATTTTCCTGTAATACTGTATAATTCTTCTCTTCCATGTGAATTGCATACAACTTTTCATTTAATACCAAATAAAAATTGCCGTCCTGACTGATGTAACAAAAATCCTTCATTTCCTGCTGTAAAAATGTAAAAGGCTTGGAGGAAGATAGGAAAAAACTCTCCTCAATCACATTTTGCTCAGAGGAATAGTGATATACTGCTGTGCCCACATGACCTTCGTGCTCTCCGCGGTTCATATATCCGTAAACTACGAAATCGATATCCCCGTTTTTACTGACACGCACCAACTCAATATCATGCTGTGCATAATCATTGCGTTCATCATTGCTTCCTGTATCACGGAAACTGAATACTCTGATCAGCTTATTCGTTTCCAGATTATAGGACCACAAATCTCCCTGCTGCACAAATGCTACAATTTTTCCTTCACTGTCAGACAAATAGGAAATTTCCTTATCTGTAACCCCCAGGGTCAATTGACCTTCTGAAACAATATTCTGGTCTGCAGAGAGCACCTCTTTTGCAGATCGCTGGAAATCCAGAAGACGCACTCTGGTCTGGTCATAACGCATACGATAAAACTCGTCTACCTGATAATGCTCCACCTCTCCGTTTTCATCCTCTGCTGTAATATAATAAGTCACTGCAACACTGCCGGTATTTTCGTTAATTTCCTTAATTGCCGGTATACCAGGTCTACTAAGCTCCGGCGCCAAATCTCCCCAGCTCACCATCTCCAGACTGGAATGAATATTCAGATTGTTAAAATTGTGATTGGAAGCGCTGCTGTCCGGTTCCAGATAAGTACGCAAATCTCCGTTGTTATCCTGCATCAGAGATTTGGTGTAAAAGCTGTTGACAAATGCAAGATATTTTTCTGTACTAAGTCCTGCCCTCTGAAGCAGACGGGTATAATAATTCCAGCTTCCTGCCTCTGTATTTAATGTAAAATTCAGACAGTATTCCTGATTCATTAAAATCGACTTTTTCAGAGTAAATTCTGCTGTCAGTCTTCCGTCCTCTTCCTCCTGGAAGTTTTTAATCTTATTGTTTTCAATTACCTTGCTTCCATCAGAGCTTCTGACCTCATACACCAGACTTTCAATCTTCCTTCCATAAGGAGTAATGCTCACAGACAGGGACTTATCTGTTCCCACAGGAGTGAGCGTATCCCGCATATAAGCCTCGTCCATGTCCTGAGCATATCCGTACATACGGTTTACTTCTATTCCCCCGATTTCCATTGCCATACAGGGAATCACTGCTGTCTGCAGGTCTGTTCTATTATCCGTATTCTGACTGTTCATCAGGCAGCTAAAACCAGCTACACCCACTATAAAAATCAGAATCAGGACAAGAATCCTCATTATTCTTTTTTTCATCTGAAATCCTTCCTAATCTATGGAATCAAACAACAGCTTTTTTAAAGAAGGTGTAACATGAAATTCCTCTGCACATCGCTCCCATGCCTCCCGCTGCTGTTTCTTCGTATCTTTATTTTTTGTCTTATCACTTTTTACTGCGCGAATCAAAAGATTTTTGGGGGTATGCTCCAGATCAATAAATTCCAGAATCTGTGTATCATATCCCGCACTCTGCAGCATCTGTGCCCGCAGAGCATCTGTTAAAATAGCAGAAAAACGCTCCTTTAAAATACCGTATTCTAAAACCGGCGCCAGCACTTTATTTTCAATCTGCCGATTCAGCTCATGCTGACAACATGGCACAGAAAGAATCACAGAAGCTCCCCATTTCACTGCTTTTGCCAGGGCATAGTCTGTGGCTGTATCACAGGCATGAAGGGTGACAACCATGTCCACTGTCTGCGTATCTTCATAGGAAGCAATATCCCCTTGCTGAAAATGCAGCTTTTCATACCCGTATTTGCGGGCAAGGGCTTCACATTTTTCAATCACATCTGCCTTCAAATCCAGTCCGGTCACTTTAATATCATAATGCTTCAATTCCTTCAGATAATAATACATGGCAAAGGTGAGGTAAGACTTTCCACACCCAAAATCCAAAATCTCCACTTCCCGATCTTTCGGTAATCTTGGTAAAATATCCTCAATAAACTCCAAAAAGCGATTTAACTGTCTGAATTTATCATATCTGGCATTCTTTACCTTCCCGTCCCGGCTCATAACCCCAAGGTCCACAAGCCAGGGAACAGGAATACCTTCTTTTAATACATACTGTTTTGTTCTGTTATGAGAAAGCATAGGCTGAAATTCTTCTGCCTTTTTTCCTTTCAGCTCTTTTACAGTAATTCGCATACTTCCTTTTTTGCTCACCAGCACAGTTCCCTGAACAGTCCTGGTTTCTAAACTGAAGCTGCCGAAAATACCCGGTCATCTGCTCGCATAAATACGCTGTTAGCGCGTCCTTGTCATAATTTTCATGAAGCTCCTTTGTTCCAAGCGTCTTTGTAGCCTGATATACAAGCCTTCCTTTAATCTCTACCGGACGCACCTGTATTTTAGAAATGCCTTCTTTGCTTCTGGCATTGCTTAAAATCATTCTTCTCAAATTTTTATCTGTATATTTATTTAAAAACTCTTTTAAATCCGTCATAATCTTCCCCTGTTTCTCTCTGTTTCCCCTTATCCTGCCAAAATCTGTGCAGTCATTACTATTGTAAAAGTTTTAGCACAAATCCGCAACCCCAAAAAAGAGAGTTTTCACCAACTTCTTTGTGCTTTTTTACCAAAGTCTTTTGCAGCGGTTCCTTCTGCATCTCCTTCTGTACATTTCCTGACAAAACAAGGTGGCTGTCAGGGTTTCCCAAAATCCGGTCTGTGTCTTCCCCCCACTCTTTCTGCTTTCCATCGCCTTTATCTCCCCTATGTCCTCCATTTGTCTGCAAATCACCTGACAGGTTCTCTCTATCTGTCCTTTATCCGGATATTCATCATAGAGGAAGCTACCTTCATAATCCAGCCTGTCACAGGCATCTTCCACAAATGCCTGCACCATAACCGTTTCTTTGGGATAATAAGAATAAATCAGCTTTTTTTCCTTTTCTGCTTCTGTTTCCTGCTTATAGTATCTCCCCTCTGTACGATAAAATGCTTTTCTATGCTCTGACAATGACATAAAACCGTCTTCCTTCCGTTTAAAACCGCTGTACGAATTTCTCATCCAACAGTCATGATGTGTCCTTATCAGTATATTCTGTTTAAGTATCTGGGGTGAAAAATAGATGTGAAATATTTTTTTAAGAATCTCTTCGATACTCTCTGGGGGGCTGATGATACTGCTGTTAAAATGCCCGGTTAAAGGTTCTCTGGCTTTCAAATTTCTCTTCATAGCATACTCTCACAGCATTTTCTCCTTTCTTGAACAAAATATTCACAAAATGATACACTTATCTCAGAGTATCTGAAAATACTGCTATATAGACATACGGAATGAATAGGAAAAAATCTCTGAATAATTATTTTTTCTGGCAATATTTTGAAATATAGGGATATAAAAAAGACATGCATATAAAATTTAAAGGATTATAGAATACAAAAAAACTCCCCCTGTTGGACTCGAACCAACGACACTGCGGTTAACAGCCGCATGCTCTACCGACTGAGCTAAGGAGGAATAAAAAAAGAGGCGCCAACCAGATTTGAACTGGTGATAGAGGTGTTGCAGACCTTTGCCTTACCACTTGGCTATGGCGCCATATACTATATTATACTCACATATCTCTTAAATATGCAAATATTTTTAGTGACTCCTACGGGAATCGAACCCGTGTTACCGCCGTGAAAGGGCGATGTCTTAACCGCTTGACCAAGGAGCCAAATATTAACCACACTATACCTTCAAAACCGCATACACAAAACCAAACCATTTCCAACTTACCGTTTTATGGAGTCTTCGGCTTCTTCCGTTCCGAAGCGGTCATTCCTAAATGCTCTGCATTTACTCATGTCCTTTGCTTCGCAAATGACTCCGGTGCCACTTCCACGTTTCGGAATGTAAACATTCCTCTCCGTTCCAGTTTCACCTCCGCCGCTTTCTCCACTATCAGGTCAAGCCCTCGACCGATTAGTAACAGTCAGCTCCATACATTGCTGTACTTCCACCTCTGTCCTATCTACCTCGTCGTCTTCAAGGGGTCTTACTTCTTTCGAATGGGATATCTCATCTTGAGGGGGGCTTCACGCTTAGATGCCTTCAGCGTTTATCCCTTCCGGACTTGGCTACCCGGCCATGCTCTTGGCAGAACAACCGGTACACCAGCGGTCCGTCCACCCCCGGTCCTCTCGTACTAAGGGCAGCTCCTCTCAAATATCCTACGCCCACGCCGGATAGGGACCGAACTGTCTCACGACGTTCTGAACCCAGCTCGCGTACCGCTTTAATGGGCGAACAGCCCAACCCTTGGGACCTACTACAGCCCCAGGATGCGATGAGCCGACATCGAGGTGCCAAACCACTCCGTCGATGTGAACTCTTGGGAGTGATAAGCCTGTTATCCCCAGGGTAGCTTTTATCCGTTGAGCGATGGCATTCCCACTTAATACCACCGGATCACTAAGCCCTACTTTCGTACCTGCTCCACCCGTCGGTGTCGCAGTCAAGCTCCCTTCTGCCTTTGCACTCTTCGAATGGTTTCCGACCATTCTGAGGGAACCTTTGGGCGCCTCCGATACCCTTTCGGAGGCGACCGCCCCAGTCAAACTCCCGCCTGGCATTGTCCCACCGCCGGTTCACGGCGGCTGGTTAGAAACCCAATACTGCAAGGGTGGTATCCCAACAGCGGCTCCCACACAACTGGCGTTATGTGTTCTCAGCCTCCCACCTATCCTGTACATGCAATACCGAGTCCCAGTACCAAACTGGAGTAAAGCTCCATGGGGTCTTTCCGTCCTGGCGCAGGTAACCAGCATCTTCACTGGTACTTCAATTTCACCGGATGCATTGTTGAGACAGCGCTCAAATCATTACGCCTTTCGTGCGGGTCGGAACTTACCCGACAAGGAATTTCGCTACCTTAGGACCGTTATAGTTACGGCCGCCGTTTACTGGGGCTTAAATTCAAAGCTTCGCTTGCGCTAACCTCTCCTCTTAACCTTCCAGCACCGGGCAGGCGTCAGCCCATATACCTCACCTTTCGGTTTTGCATAGACCTGTGTTTTTGCTAAACAGTTGCTTGAGCCTATTCTCTGCGGCCACATCTCTGTGGCACCCTTCTCCCGAAGTTACGGGGTCATTTTGCCGAGTTCCTTAACAATGCTTCTTCCGCCGGCCTTAGGATTCTCTCCTCATCCACCTGTGTCGGTTTACGGTACGGGTACGATATAAACAATAGCGGCTTTTCTCGACGCATGGCTCACACACTTCCCTACTTCTTTTCGGTCCGCTTCACGTCTTCAGATTGCCACACGGTTTTTCCTATGTGACTCCTACCCCGCTTGCCCCGGGCTTCCATTCCCGGGTTGTGCTTTCCACACGTGTCCCCACAGTTCTGTCATATCGTAGTACAGGAATCTCAACCTGTTGTCCATCGGCTACGTCTTTCGACCTCGCCTTAGGCCCCGACTTACCCAGGGCAGATCAGCTTTACCCTGGAAACCTTAGATATTCGGCCTAGAGGATTCCCACCTCTATCTCGCTACTCATTCCGGCATTCTCTCTTCCATAAAGTCCACAGCTCCTTCCGGTACTGCTTCTTCCCTTATGCAATGCTCCTCTACCAATCCTTTTCAGGATTCCTCAGCTTCGGTGTCGTGTTTCAGCCCCGGACATTTTCGGCGCAGGACCTCTCGACCAGTGAGCTATTACGCACTCTTTGAATGTATGGCTGCTTCTGAGCCAACATCCTGGTTGTCTTTGAAATCCCACATCCTTTTCCACTTAACACGTACTTTGGGACCTTAGCTGGAGGTCTGGGCTCTTTCCCTTTCGACTATCCAACTTATCTCGTATA